>CAZQUC010000118.1:0-3997 GCA_964596095.1 uncultured Enterobacteriaceae bacterium | reverse complement strand
CCACGCTAACGCGCGGACAAAATTCTTCCAGAGCGGACGAATAAAATTGACAACCCCCGTCCTGCCGAGCTAAAGATTTATCAGTTGGTATCATACATAGCCGGTATGAATTAACACCGAAGCCCACCGACGGGCGATCACATACCTCGATCAGGCTGTGACCGTGCGGTAATACGACGGCTTTGGATCAAGCGGCCGACCGGACCACCGGAGGTTTTCGCTTCGAGCGATGTCCTGCCCAGGCGTCGCTCGACCGCGGCCTCACCGAATCCGTTATCCTTACGCCACGACATCCATGCCAGCCAGTCCCAAATCGCACGAACCCTTCAGTCTGAGCGCGCAAGCCGCGCGCAATCTCGCCACCGCCACCGTCACGGTGCCGCAAAAGCAAGCCATCACACCGCGGTGGTTGCACAAATTGCTGCCGTGGGTGGATGTCGATGGCGGCGTTTACCGGGTCAACCGCGTCACCCGCACGAAAGATGGCTCGGAGCATGAGGTGGAGCTGCTCACCGTCGATGGCGGCGAGCCGAAACTGCCGACGACGTTTGTCGATTACGAGGTCGATCCGCGCGAGTATCATCTGAGCACGATCCAGACGGTGCTCCAGACGCACACGCGGGTCACCGATCTTTACAGCAACCGGATCGACCAGCTCCGTGAGCAGGTCCGCCTGACCGTCGAGGCGGTGAAGGAGCGCGAGGAATGGGAACTCATCAACCACCAGGAATTCGGCCTGCTGCATGAAGTGGCGCCATCCCAGCGCCTCAAGGCCCGCCAGGGCACGGCCACGCCGGATGATCTGGATGAGTTGCTCACGCGGGTCTGGAAAAAGCCCGCGTTTTTCCTCGCGCATCCGAAAGGCATCGCCGCCTTCGGCCGCGAAGCCACCCGCCGTGGCGTGCCTCCGCCCACGGTCAGCATCTTCGGCTCGCAATTCATCACCTGGCGTGGCATCCCGCTCATCCCGAGCGACAAGCTGCCCATCGACAAGGACGGCCGGACCAGCTTCCTGCTGCTGCGCGTCGGCGAGGCACAGCAAGGGGTGGTGGGTCTGCAAAAATCGGGCGTCACCGGCGAAGTCGAACCCGGCCTTTCCGTCCGCTACATGGGCACGAACGAGTATTCCATCGCCTCGCACTTGGTCACCCGCTATTTCTCGGCCGCCGTGCTGACCGAAGACGCGATCGCCCGCCTCGACAATGTGTCGGTGAATTTCTACCACGACTATGTCTTCCCCAAGGCTTGAGACCGCTCCCTTGCCGACCGGCACCGCGAGCGAGCCGCCGGAGACGGCATTGATCGCGCGGCTGGCCCAGGAATTTTTTGCGGAAACCGGGAGTTTGTCTCCGCCGGCGTCGCTGCCGGCCGATCTCCCCGCCCCCGTGCCTTCGCTGCCGACCGCCGTCGCCGGCGTGCCCGGCGCGTTGACCACGCCCTCCGAACCCACCGCGCCTGCGCCACCGCCGGAAGCCCGGGCTGCCACGCCCGAGCGCGATCTTTCCGGTGGCTTTCCCACTGCCGCGCCCGCGGTGCATCCCGTGCTGGAACCCGCGGCACCGGACCCGCCGGCCGTGGATCGCCCGGGTGCCCGGCCCGCTTCCGGCGGGCACGATCCCGAGTCCAACCACACGCACGCCTTCGGCGAGCCGCGTTACTACGATGAATTGGTGGTCCGTCCCGGCGGCCGCCGTTCGTCGCCGCGCGACACCGACAGGGGCGCGTTCCGGCTGCCGGGTTTGAGCCTCGCCGACGAACCGGAGTATTATTTCATCAACGCCGGCACGCCCGCCGCCGGTCCTCGCCCCGTGCCGGCCGCGCCGCGCGAGACCAATGGCGCCGCCTTGTCGGTCTTCGATGTCGAAGCCATCCGCCGCGACTTTCCCGCGCTGCATCAGCAGGTGCATGGCCATCCTCTCATCTGGCTGGACAATGCGGCGACGACGCACAAGCCGCAACGCGTGCTCGACGCCACGTCGCAATTTTACGGGCGCGACAATTCCAACATCCACCGTGCGGCCCACACGCTGGCCGAACGCTCGACCGAGTTGTTCGAGGCCGGCCGCGAAAAAGTCCGCCAGTTCCTCGGGGCGGGGGACAAAAAGGAGATCGTCTTCCTGCGCGGCACCACCGAGGCCATCAACCTCGTGGCCCAAAGCTACGGCCGCGGGCACATCGGCCAGGGCGACGAAATCATCCTCAGCGAACTGGAGCACCATGCCAACATCGTGCCGTGGCAATTGCTCGCGCAGCAAACCGGCGCCGTGCTGCGGGTCATCCCCATCAACGACCGCGGCGAGCTGATCCTGGAGGAGTATGTCAAATTGTTAGGGCCGCGCACGAAATTCGTCTCCGTCGCTCACGTCTCCAACGCGCTCGGCACGGTCAATCCCGTGGAAGAAATCATCCCGCTGGCCCATGCGCGCGGCGTGCCCGTGCTCATCGACGGCGCGCAATCGACGCCGCACCTGCCGGTCAATGTCACCGCCCTCGACGCGGATTTTTACGTCTTCTCGGCGCACAAAATTTTCGGCCCCACCGGCATCGGCGCGCTCTACGGCAAAGCAGCCCTGCTCGACGCCATGCCGCCGTGGCAAGGTGGCGGCCACATGATCCGCGACGTGACCTTCGAGCGCACGATCTATCAAAACGCGCCGGAAAAATTCGAAGCCGGCACGCCCGACATCGCGGGGGTGGTCGGCCTCGGCGCGGCCCTCGATTACCTCACCACCGTGGGCCTACCCGCGCTGGCCGCCTACGAGCACGCCTTGCTGGAATACGCCACGGAGGCGCTGGCCACCGTGCCCGGTCTGCGCCCCATTGGCACTGCCGCCAACAAGGCCAGCGTGCTCTCGTTCGTCATCCCCGGCGTGCCCAACGAGCACATCGCCCGCCACCTCGACGAGCACGGCATCGCCGTGCGCGCCGGCCATCATTGCGCGCTGCCCGCGCAGCGGCATTTCGGCCTGGAAACCACTGTCCGTCCGTCGCTGGCATTTTATAATACCTACGAGGAAGTGGACACGCTCGTGCGCGTCCTGCACGCCCTGCCGCGTTCATGAGGAAAGAAAAGCGGCCACGATCGCGTCAATCACGCGATCGGCACGGCAAACGTGCTCTTGCCAGACCATCGCTTTCCGCCCATCATACCCCATGATTCCAGCCTTGGAACATATTCGCCGGGAAGCGCGCTTGCTTTCACCGGACGCGCGCGAAGCCCTCTTGAGCGTGCTGGAGCATGACCTGCAGGACGTGAACGAAGGGGATGCCGCGGAAGAAATTGCCGCGGCTTGGAACGAGGAAATCTCTCGTCGGGTGAAGCAGGTGGAATCCGGCGAGGCCGAACTCATCGCGCACGAGCAGGTGATGGCCGAGATGCGCGCCCATCTCGAGGCGAAACGGCTGCCGGCATGAGGCTCGTGCGTGAGCACCGGGCCGCCACGGATGAATTGCGAGCGGCGCTCGATTATTACCACGCCATCGATCCCGAGTTGGCGTTTCGCCTGCTCGAAGAGTTCGATTCCCGGGTGGACTTCATCCGACGCCACCCGGAAGCTCCCCGCCTTCGGCGTTACAATGTGCGTCGGGTGAATCTCCTCAGGTTTCCAAGCCTCTACATCGCCTACATGATTCACTCGGGAAACATCGTGATCATCGCTTTTGGCCATGCCAAGCGGCGCCCCTATTATTGGTATCGCCGTCCGAAAGATTTCCGCGAGAACTATTGAAGCGCTTTCCTTTGTTGCGCGCACAATGAAGAAGCGGTCGGACCGGCGGCTTGCGGAGTCGGCTTTGCCATCCGGCAGGATGATCCGTCCGGCGTCATCCAGGGTGAATGTCGCTGTCATGAGAGGTAGTTTGCCCCACCCCGCCCGGAGGCGTTGGGGCGCGTCTTCGGCGCGGAACCCGGCCTTCACCTGCGCGCCGAGGTGACGCCGGACCGCATCGAGATTGTGAAGGAGGTTCCGGTGATTACCGAGGGGGTGCTTGAGAATGG
>CAZQUC010000117.1:0-11123 GCA_964596095.1 uncultured Enterobacteriaceae bacterium | reverse complement strand
CCCAGCCCCGGCAGCCCTTCCAGCAGCACATGCCCCCGCGCGATGATCCCGCACAGCACCGCCTCAATGAGCGCCTCCTGCCCGAACAACACCGCATTCAACGCCTCGCGCAGCGCCTGAATGGGCCGCGCCGCCTCGGTGATTTCCTGGTCATTGGCAAAATCCGACATGGGGCAAAGATGATTGATGATGGATGGTTGATGATTGGCGACGAGCCACCACACCGCCCCAGCAAACGCCGCGCCGCTCGGCTGTCTATCACACAATTTACCGTCCATCAGGTTCGTCGGGTCCATGTCGCGTGTCGGCCATCCAATCTCCCACCCCCGGACTTGTCCCCCACCCAAAACCAGTCTAAAGAGCCCCTCGCCATCACCGCCGCGCCCCGCGGCGAAAGGCCCCGGACCATGAGACACTGCTGGCCATCCCTGATCCTCGCAGGCTGGACGCTGAGCGGCGGACTTCCCGCCCCGGCGCAATCCAGCCGCGGCGAGCGCCCGGTCCCGCCCGTCCCGATGACGCCCTCTTCTTCCGGAAATGGCCAGTCTTCCGGAGCGTCCCGTCCCGCCTCAGCCCCACCCCGCCCCGCGCCACTGCGTCTGCCTCCGGGCGTGCCTCCGCTCGGCCTGCCCAGCGATGGCGAACCCGCGCCCGCTTTCCCCGACATGCCGGATTGGCCCGATCCGTCCCCGCCGATGTCGCTGCTGCCGCCGATCGAGGGCAGCGCCGGCGCCGCCGAAGCCGTCACCCTGCCCCCCGCGACCGGCGCGCCTTTCTCTCCGGATGGCGTGGAAGAAGTGCCCCTGCCTGTCGAGGGCGAATTATTCCCCCTGCCCGGTGAGACATCCCCGCCTCCAGTGACGCCGGTGCCGGGCGAGACCGCGCCTCCCCCACCCCGACCCGCCGCCCCCACCTCGCCCGCTGCGACGGGAAGTGCCCCCACTCCTTTCCGGGCTCCGACCTGGCACCGCAATCCCAAAGCCACCCGCGACCTCGCCGTCAGCGAGCAGAAATGCTTCCTCCTCGTCTTCACCAACCAGACCGGTGAAGCCGGCGGCGCGACCTACCAATTGAACCATGAAGTCTTCGCTTCACAGGCCTTCAACGAATATGCACTGGAGCATCTGGTCTTGTGCAATCTGGATTACTCGCGCCGCCGCACCACCCTGGATCCCCAAGAGCAATACCGGTTGGAGGAAGCGCTGGAGAGCGTGAAAAAAGCCTTCAAAGTCCGCGGCTTTCCCACTGTCATCCTCTTCGGCCCCGATGAGAAGGAAATCACCCGCTGGGCGGGCTTCCGCTCCGGCCGCGGCCCGACTTATTTCCAAAACCTCAAAGCCGCCGTGGACGGCCATGAAGCGATGCTCTTTGCCGGTGAACGCCGCCGCGAACGTCTGACCACCCAAGGCTACCGCGAATGGCGCAGCGCGCACGGCACGACCCTCTTCGCCAAACTCGTCGAGTTCGACGCCCGCATGGCGGTCCTGCGCGACGAAAGCGGCGTTTCCCACAAAGTGCTCCTCCCCCAGCTCGCCATCACCGACCGCGAGGTCATCACCCGCCTGCGCCTCGGCCTTCCCATGCCCAAGCCCGCTCCGCGCGCCACCGCCGCCAGCGGCCAAGAAGCCACCTTGAGGTGATCGGGAGTTTTCAGCCCTGCTTCTGAAAACTTCATCATCCCACTTCCTTCCAGATTCGGCGGCGCCGTTTTTCCCATCCCGGAGCGGAAACACGCGAGTGAGGCGCCGGATGGCGAGTTGCAGCCAAAGGATGAGGATGCCTTGAGGGGCCGGCTCGGTGGCGACCACCAGTAAACCCTGGGGGATGAGCCGGTTGGTTTTGTTCATCTTGGGCGATGGATCATCGCTTTTTTTGTAAGCCGATCTTCCGCTCCAGCGATCCATGCTTATAAGAAATTGGCTTCCAGAATGCGGCGATTCACGGAAAATTTCGTCAAAAAACATTGACACGATCTTAATTTTTCCGTGAAATCGCCCTCGCCTTGTTAAAACCCCTTTTAACCGGCGCACATTTTCGGACATCCAAGGCTGATGCCGTGACGCACGACCGGAACCGGCGATTTCGCCGGTGAAGCCGGCCCCGGGCTCGCGCGGCGGGAGGCGCAGCGTGTCCTGGAACCCGCATCCGGAAAAGGGGACGAAGTCGAACCATTCCAACCAACAACCCCTATGAAAAACACGCGCTCGCGGAAAACCCTCCGCCGTTTCGCTTCCTTGTCCACGCTCGGCGTCGTGGGCCTGACCAGCCCGATTTGGGGCGATCTCACCCTGCACTACAATTTCGAGGATCTCACCGGGATTTCCGAGGGAGATCCCGTGACGAATCTGGGCAGTTCCGGCGTCGATGGAATTATCACGAATCAGGACAAAGTGGCGTTGACGACCGGTCATATCGTCACGGTGGGAGCCACCCGCTATTTGTTGGGCAAATCCCTGGACTTTGTTTCGATAGATGCGGAAGGAGCCAGCGCCGGCCATATCGACACCGGTTCCCTTCCCGAAGATCTGGGAATGACCAATGGAGCGACCTGGAATCGGGATTATACCGCCATGGCCTGGGTCAATTTTCGCAGCACGGTGGGAGACAACATGGTTTTCGGGCAGGTTCCCACGGAGGCGCTGCACCTGGGATCACGCAATGGATTCTTCCATTCCGGCCATTGGGGGGACGACATCGGACCGGATCAAGGGATCAATATTGCCACCCCCATCAACTCCTGGCACCACATCACCTTTGTCAACCAAGGACAGACCCAATCCATTTACCAGGATGGGGTGCTGGTGGTGGGGCCCGGAGCCACCGGAGCCAACGCCAACAACGCCCTTGGCAACATCCTCATCGCCACCGCCTTCGACAACGGCTCCTTTGTCGGAGGATTGGACGAGGTCAAAATCTTCGGCGACCAGGCGTTGACCGTGGAGGAAATTCAGGCGGAAATGACCTCCGGCCTGACGCTCTACAACCTGGCGGCCCCGAGCTTGGCCGAACTGACCAATGCCGGCTACCGGTTCCAGTTCACCGACTCCCCGAGCAGCACCGTCAATACGGCCACCGTGCTGCTGCAAATCGATGGTGCCGCGGTCACCCCCACCGTGGTCAAAGAGGGAGGCGTGACCACCGTGACCTATGTGGCCACCCCGTCTCCGATCCCAGGGACGACCCACACTTACAGCCTGACCGCCAAGGACCAGACCAATACTGACATCAGTTCGAACGGAAGCCTGCGGGCGCCCTATTTTCCGGCCGCGCCGCTGCCGGGGCCGGCCGGCGGCGAAGGCTTCTGGGGGATGCGCGAGGTGCAGGTGACCGAAGGGTGGGGCGCTACCTTGGAGGCTGCCGTGCAATATCTCATGGAGCTGCCGGAGACCGCCGATCCTGATGATGAATCGATCGTGATCGTGGACGCCGCCAATGTGCCGGTCGTGAATCATTCCGACCCCGACAACTCGCCGAACAAGGGAAATTTCAACAACGACTTCCCCCTGCTCAGCGATCAAGAGGGCGTGGATGACAATCAGTTGCTCTCCCTCTCCAAAACCCGGCTCGTGGTGCCGGCGGCCGGAGAATACACCTTCGCCGCTCGCAGCGACGATGGCTTCGGCCTGCGCGTCACCGGCGGACCGGTCGGCAATACCGGAAGATTCACCGCTTACTACGGGAACGGCACCATCGATACCAGCGACCCGCAAACCTTGGCGCATCCCGCTCCGACGGGCGACTCGACCACTCGCGGGGTTTACACCTTTTCCGCCCCCGGCACTTACGATGTGACCTTCGTCGCCTACGAAGCCGCCGGAGGCGCTTTTTGGGAACTGGCTTGGGCACCCGGCCATCATCCGAGGGAACGCGACACCGGTTCCTGGTCGCTGGTCGGCAATCCGAATGACCCGGCGGTGACCGCCATTCCCTTCACCCCACGGTGGCCCACCGAATTACCCGGGCCGCTCGGGGGAGCCGGCACTTGGGGTATCCGCACGTATTTGGACGCCGAAGCGGTGGACACTCTCCAACAAACGATGGACTTCCTGGCCAACACCGACCGGACTCCGGCGGATGGTGATGATCTGACTCTCGACGTGCAGAGTCCTTTTCTCAATGCCCGCGATCCCGATAACACCGGTGTCAGCGGACATCTACCCGATGATGTCGATTTCCCGGGCAACTTGCCGGGCGATGATGATCGCCTCGTGACCGTCGCCAAAGGCCGCCTGCAAGTGGATGCCGCCGGACCCTACACGTTCTCCTTCCGCGGGGACGACGGTTTCCTGTTCCGACTCAAAGGAGTGAACGGCCCCAATCCGATTTTCAAGCGGGTCACCCGTTCCAATAGCGCCGATGTCAACGGGCGGTTCGAAATGTCCAATCCCAATGAGGTGTTTTTTGAAGTCGGCACCGGCGATTCCGATACCCGCGGCATCATCGAGCTGGCCGCGGGAGTCTATGACGCCGAGTATGTCCACTGGGAAGGGGCCGGCGGCTTCTGGTATGAGGTGGGGGTGGTGGCGGGTGAGCATCCCCATGATGGAGGGACCACTCCGCTATGGCGTGCTTTGGGAGGAGAAGGGGTGACCGGAACCTTGACGGCGCCCGGGCTGGCCGATCCGGGCTGGACAGTGGAAAGCGCCACCCCCGGACGGCCGGAATTCGCCTTCACGATCGATGGCGGTGAAGCGGCCATCGATGCCACCTTGGCCGATGACACGGCTCCGGCGGCCAAAACCAGCACTTGGGATGTGATCAATTTCACGGATCCCGAAGCCGGGGCCGAAGGCAGCTATTCTCCGAGCAATCCTTGGCCGCTCAACACACCGGCGGACGATAATAACTACGCCATGCGGGCCACCGGCAGCCTCGTCATCACGGCGGCCGGAGAATATCATCTCGGTTTTCAAGGCGATGACGGCGGTTATCTCATCATCAACGGCCCCGGCAATCCGCAATGGAGCGAGATCGTTTTTTCCAATCACGCTGACCTGGCGATGATCGTGGAGGAAGTGCCGGATAGTGGGATCAACAATGCGATCCGCCTCGAAGTCGGCACCGGCAACAGCCACACCGTCGGCAGCATCACTCTCGAACCTGGCACCTACACGCTCAAGGCCTTTGTTTATGAAGGGGGCGGCGGTTCTTGGTGGGAACTGTTCGGCAGACAGGCCTCGGCCGTGCCGACCAGCTATCCACTCCTGGCCCGTGGTCCAGGCAGTGTCATGGAGCCCATCGGCCTGCGGCTCGTCGATCCCAATGCCGCCCCCGGCGAAACGCTGGTGGTGACGAGCTTCACCTTCGATGCCGCCACCGGCCAGTTCAGCCTCACCATCGAATCGACAGCCGGCGACACCTATGCCTTGGAATACACCAACGGCCTGCAACCGGCCGGCGAGCCCGCCAGCCCGGCGAAATGGAATGTCGCGCCCGGCTTCGGCGCGGTGGCCTCCGGCGGCGCCACCACCACCATCAACGGCAATGTGAGCGCCTTGCTCACGACCGGCGGCGGTCTGTTGCCGGAAGGATCGGTCGCCTTCTTCCGCGTGCGCCGATTGTAAAATCCGCCATCCCTCCCCTGCCTCCTCCTCCCGAAGCGGTGTCGCGCCGTCGCGTTTCCCCTCTCCATTGGCAAACCCAAGTTACTCCCCGTTCCACATCCCAGCGTTCGCCCTCGGGCTGAAAACTGAATGCTGAAAACTCCCCCCACCGGAGGGCTACTGATGCGGCTCCGGGTGGATGACGTGGAGATAATCCACACCGTGGTCGGTGAAGAGATCGAGGTAATGATCCTCCAGGTCTTGCAGACGCTCGTTGGCGCTGACCGGGTCCAGCCGCTCGCCGCCGCGCACTTTCAGGTCGCGTTCCGCCAGCAGCCGGGCCAGCTCGCCCCAGAAGAATTCGTCCTCGAACTCGTTGATGGTGTGCGAGTAAACCGAATCGGTCTCGTATTCCTCGCGCAGCATGTATTGGCCGGTGCCGGCGTCGAATTCCGCGATGTCCCGGTGCCCTTCGCGCCAGCCGGTTTCGAAGAGCTTGTCCGCCAGCCGCTGCATCGCCTCCATTTCTTCCTGGCAGTCCGGGTCTTGATTGGGTTCGGTGACGTAGAGCGCCAGGCTGGTCAAGTGCAGCAGCGTGCGCAGTTCGTCAGGAGAAAGTTCGAGAGTCATGAATGGGAAAAAGAACCGGCAGTTAAGCCGCTTCCCGCCACACGGCAACCGCCTTGCCGGGCGATTTCGCGTTCGCGGCCGGTCAGCCATCCAAGTCCGGAGGGGCGCATGGCGAAGCCATGCCAGCCACAGCAGCCGGGGGTTGAGCGAAGCGACACCCCCGGTTGACGCCCTCGAAAATTCCTCCGATCCCAACGGGACCGCAGCAAGACGCCCTTTAGAAAAACCGGCCCTCAGCGCCTTCACAGGCGAGCGTTGGCTACGATCCCTTCGGGATCGATTTTTTTTTTCGCGTTCAATCCGGGGGTGTCGCTGGCACTCAACCCCCGGCTGCGGTGGTTGCGATGGCTTCGCCATCGGCGTTTTGAGCGTGCCGCTCATGTCGCCGCCACCCGTCGCTGCCACCCGAGCGAGAGCGCAAACAACCCCAGCCACAGCCAAACCCACGGCCAATGCACCGGCGCGGCGAACATGAAGTCGATGATCACCAGCCCGGCGAGCAGCTTCGCCACCGCGTGCCCGACGCGGGCGGGATCGCGGCGATGGCGGAGCGTGCGCCAGATGCCGTAACTCCACAGCGCCCACAGCACGCTGACGAAGAGGTAGTCCCGGAAATCGCCATGCAGCAGGTGATTGGCCACACCCGCCAGCACCACGGGCGCGGCGAGCAAGGCCAGTCCCGGCCGCGACACGATCCCCCGCGCCTCCCCGCGTGCCACCAAGGTCAGCCCCGCGACATGGGCGAAGACCGCACCCAGCCAGCAGGCATACACGGGAGCGAGCGACCAAATCAGCGGCATCATCGAGAGGCCCGCCGCTCCCAGCGCGACGCGGCACCCGCCCATCGGGACCACCGCCCACACCGTGCGTTTGTGGCACCAGTCGTAGAGCAGGATCAGCGCGACGAGCCCGGCGACGAGCCCCGGATGCGCGCCCGCCGTTGCCAGCAACCCCGCGCCCGTAGCCAATTCCGCGCCGCCGAGCCACCACACGGTCTTCGCGCGCAGCAGGCCGGCCGGGATGGGGCGTTCGGGCCGATAGCGGCGATCCCATTCCGCGTCGAAGGCGTCATTGAGCGTGCAGCCGCCCGCATAGACCAACGTGCCGCCGGCCAGCGCCAGCCAGAGGTGATGGGAATACGGCTGGCCGTTGAGAAACCACGCCGCCCAGAGATTCGACCATACCGTGGGCAGGTTCGAGGCGCGCGCGAGGCGGAAGGCCACGCGCCAAGCGGCGGGTCGTGGAGACGGGCCGGTCACTGGTCATCGTGAGGAGGCGAGCCGGTCGATCTGCTCCAGCAACAGTTGCGACCAGGTTTCCAACCGTTCCTGTTCCGCGCGCAGTTCCTCCGGGGAGAAAAAGCCCAACTCGGCGAGCGTCTCGTCATTGGCCGTCACCGCGTCGCTTTCCAGATCCACCACATGCACCACGCCGAGATGCACCGCGCCCACCTCCGTGCTGTCGTCGTTGAGCAGGGCCACGATGCGCTGCGACCAACCGCCGCCGATGGCCAGCTCCTCCGCGATCTCCCGCTCCACGCCGTTCAGATACGTCGTGCGCTCCAGCGAGGCCGCCGCGGCGTCGTCCGAGTTGATATGCCCGCCGATGCCCAGCGACGCCTTCGCCGCCAGCCGTTGCTCGCCCGTTTTCTTGCTGCGGATGTAACGCAGGAATTTCCCGCGGTGGTGGAACAGCGCATAGGGAATGATCTGCTTGTGCGAGGGATCGTCCTCCGCCTCGTCGCGGCCGAGGAAGAAATTGTTCGCCGGATCGAGGAACGCCGGCAGGTAGTGGTCCACCTCGAAATTCAGCCCCTGGAACGACCCCAGCTCGTCCAACAGGCGGCGCGGCACCACCAGCACTTTTTCATTCGGATAACGCAATGACATGGCGGCGAATGTCGCCAAAGCGCCCCCGCGTCAACCCGCAAACCGCAGGGCGGACGTGGCGGGGATATCCGCGAGTTGGCGGTTTTCTTTTCCGGAAACCGTTCCATAAGTGCAGGATCGGCCCGCGGCCGCCTCCCCGGGTCCGTGGTCATCCCCAGCCTTCCTCACCTCATTACGCGCTTATGTTCTTCGTTCTCGGTAGTCTCACCGGCTTCGTCGCCTGGTTTCTTCTGCGTTATTTGGTGGCCGGATTTTACACGGTCGATCAAAACGAACGCGCGGTGAAAACGAGTTTCGGGCGCGCGCAGCGGCTCGACAACCTCACCACGCTGGACGATCCGATCGCCGCCATGCTCACGCCGGAGCAGCGCGAGCGTTATGCGTTCCCGCAGGTGCGGGTCATCGGACCGGGCGGACCGTATTTCAAATGGCCGTGGGAGCAGGTCCACAAGGTCTCGGTGGCCACGGAGACGATCAACATGGCCTGGGATCCGGAAGACCCCAACGCCAACCACGGCGGCACCATGCTCGACGCGGTGACCAAAGACCAGCTCAACACCGGCCTCACCGGGCAAATCCGCTACCGCGCCTCCGAGCGCAATCTTTACGCCTATCTCTTCGGCGTGAAGAATCCTCTCGCGCATGTGATGGGGTATTTCGTCGCCGTGCTGCGCGAGCGCATCGCCAATTTCGAGGCGCCGCCGCTGGAAGGCGCCGCCCACACGCCGGACGCCACCATCGTCAGCGGCATTTCCATCAATGACATCCGCAAGAACCTCCGCGACCTGAACGAGCACATGGACAAGGAATGCGCGAGTTCCTCCGCGCGTTATGGCATGGTGCTGGATGCCTCGCTCATCACCGGCATCGATCCGCCGCCGGAGGTGGACTCGGCGCTGGCGGCCATCAATACCGCCTATAATCAGGTATCGTCGGACATCAGCCTCGCCCAAGCCGCCGCCGACCAGAAAATCGTGCAATCCAAGCGCGCGGTGGAAATCGAAACGCTGAAAGCCCAGGCCGAAGTCGAGCCGCTGACCCGCCTGGCCGCACAGCTCACCGCGCTCAAGGGCGGTGGCCGTTCCGCGCTGCGGACCTACGTGCGCAACGTCCGCCTCGCGCTCTTCGAGCGGGCCAAGACCGTCTTCATCGAAGCCCGCAAGTCCTGATCCCCCGCCGCGTCCGCCCGCCAACCTCAAGCCCTTTTTCCGCGTCATGTCGTTCCTCATCGCCGCCTTCGCCACCTTCTTCGGGTGCCTGATTTTCGTCCCGCTGCTCTTCGCCTTCGCGCGCGTCTTCGGGTTGTATGCCATCGTGCCGGAAAAGCGCTGCTACGTGTATGTGCTCTTCGGCAAGGTGCTGGCCGTCATCGATGATCCGGGTTTGCACCTGCTGCCGTTCAAGCTCGGCGGCAAAGCCTTCCTCGTGAACTGGCTGGGCAAATGCTACAAGATCGACCTCCGCGTGGACCAGCAATATTTGCGCAGCCAGCCGGTCAATTCCGAGGAAGGCGCGCCCATGGGCATCGGCATCTGGCACGAGATGTATGTGAGCGATCCGGTGGCCTTCCTTTTCAAGAACACCGACCCGCGCGGCTCGCTGGCCGCCAACGTCAGCAACTCCACCGTGCGCTGCCTCAGCAACATGCCGCTCGCCTCCATGCTCGCCGACCGCCATGCCATGAGCCACACCGTGCGCAAGGAAGTCTCGCCGAAATCCCACGAATGGGGCTACAAGCTCGGCTCGGTTTACATCCGCAAGGTCCACTTCCGCGATGGCGGCATGATCCGTGAGATCGAGAGCAAGGTCGTCAACCGCCTGCGCCAGGTGACCTCCGCCATCAAGCAGGACGGCGCCAACCAGGTCAGCATCATCGCCAGCACCGCCGAGCGCCAGGCCGCCGTGGAATTCGCCAAAGCCGCCGCCATCCGCCCGCGCATCGTCGGCGACGCGCTCCAGCAAATTTCCCAGGACGAGGAAGTGGCCTCCGCCTTGTTCGAGGTGCTGGAGACGCAAAAGCTCGTCGAAAGCCAGGCCCGGCTCGTGCTCATGCCCGAAGGCTCCGGCCTCATGAGCCAGCTCCTCGCCTCGGAAACCGAAAGCCAAGCCTCGGGGCGGAGCGTCCCCACCGATCCGCCCGACCTGCCCGCCGCGCCGAAAGAACGCAAAATCCAGATCACCTGCCCGCAATGCAGCACCACCTTCCTCACCGAGGCTAACAGCCGGCAGATCAGTTGCCCGTCATGTGGCTCGAAGCTCGCCTTGGCGTGATCGGGGTTCCCGACTCTGCGCTGCCACAATAAATGTAAAGTTAGGCGTCATGCGTAGTCTCATTTTCATTCTCCCGCTGTTTTTCCTGCTTGGCTGCGCGGGCCTGCAAACTGTCAGCCGGGCCGAACTCGATCACTCGATCATCTCAAGCGGCAGTGGCACGAGCCGAAGGTGAGCATGTGGTATTACATGGGCAGCCGAGATGGCTTACTATTTTCACCACGACGATTTGGGTGGCGAGCCGAAGGACTCTCGAATTTCCGAGGAGGAGCTTTCTTGAGGCGACACCTTTCCGCTTACTCGGCACCGGCCGCGGTGGCGGAGACTTGATTGGGCGTGTGTGAACGGAGATGAATTGACGCCTAACTAATTTTACCTGCCAAACCCACCGCTGGTTCCCCCAGCATAAAAGGCCCGATATTTTCGATTGCCGAATCCCAACAAGGCCTCGATTCGGAAACTGATCGCTGAATTTGAAAAGGAGGATCCTCATCTCCGGTAGTGTTTCCCAAGGCACGCAGAGAGACGGGCGCTTTGCGCGAGCTCCCTTCCAGTCGATACCTCATCATTTCGGGCAGAAAGGGGGCGGTCCAGCACAATCATGGCGAAGCCATGCCAGCCACAGCAGCCGGGGGTTGAGCGTCGGCGATACCCCCGGATTGACGATGGAAAAGAAGTCGATCCCAAAGGGATCGCAGCGGATCCTTATTACCAAGAGAAGCGTGCCGCGATCCCTCCGGGATGTATCTGTTTAGCCCCAAAGGGGCGTCACATCGCAGCCCAGGGCAAG
>CAZQUC010000116.1:0-11133 GCA_964596095.1 uncultured Enterobacteriaceae bacterium | reverse complement strand
TGCGCCGGCATGGCCGCGGATGTGTTCGAGACCTATGCGGTCAGCCTCATCGGCGGCGTGCTGGTCGGCTTTTTGACCGTCAGCGAAGAGTTCCGCGCCGCGGCCCTCGTTTATCCGTTCGTATTGTGCGGGCTGGCCATCCTGGCTTCGCTGCTGGGCATCGCGTTTGTCAATTTCATCAAGCTCAAAGCCACCCCGGCGCTCGTCGGCGGCGTGGCGGTGAGCGGGCTGGTGGCGTCGGCGCTGTTCTGGATCGCCACCGGCGCGATCTTTCCCAACGGCCTGACCGTCAGCGGACACGAGGGCGTCATCAGCTCCCAAGCCCTGTTCGGCGCGGCCTTCACCGGCGTGGTGCTGACCTTCCTCGTCGTCTGGATCACCAATTACTACACCTCCACCGCCCACGGGCCGGTGCGCCGCATCGCGCTCGCCTCGGAAACCGGCCACGCCACCAACATCATCGCCGGCCTTTCCGTCGGGCATCATGCCACGCTCTTCCCCGTGCTGTGCATCGCGGGCGGCATCTGGCTGACCTTCAGCCTCGCCGGCTTGTATGGCATCGCCATCGCCGTTGTCGCCATGCTCAGCCTCTCGGGCATCATCATTTCGCTGGATGCCTTCGGGCCCATCACCGACAACGCGGGCGGCATCGCCGTCATGTCCGGTCTGCCCGACGAGGTGCGGAAGATCACCGACGAACTCGACGCCGTCGGCAACACCATGAAGGCCGTGACCAAGGGCTACGCCATCGCCTCCGCCGGGCTGGCCGCGATGGTGCTCTTCGGCTCGTATGTCGAGGATCTGAAAGCCCACCTCGGCCTCGCCGAGATCGCGTTCGATTTGAGCAACCCGCAGGTCATCATCGGCATGTTCCTCGGCGGCCTGCTGCCGTTCATTTTCACCGCCCTCTCGATGGACGCCGTCGGCCACGCCGCGGGCGCGGTGGTGCGCGAAGTGCGCCGCCAGATCGCCCTCAAACCCGGCATCCTCACCGGCGCCGACACGCCCGAATACGGCCAATGCGTGGACATCGTGACCAAGGCCGCGCTGCGCCAGATGATCCTCCCCGCGCTGCTCCCGGTGGTCTCCGTGGTCGCCATCGCCTTCCTCGGCAAGGAAGCCCTCGGCGGCGCGCTCATCGGCACCATCGTCACCGGCCTCTTCGTCGGCATCGCCATGACCGGCGCCGGCGGCGCTTGGGACAACGCCAAGAAATACATCGAAGACGGCCACCACGGCGGCAAGCATTCCTTCGCCCACCAAGCCGCCGTCACCGGCGACACCGTCGGCGATCCCTACAAGGACACCGCCGGCCCCGCCGTCAATCCCATGATCAAGGTGGTCAATATCGTGGCGATTTTGATCATTCCGTTGTTTTTCAAGAAGTAGGGACGGCATGAATGCGGGCGGTCGCGCTCCCGTGCTGGAAACTGAAGGCTGAGCCGGAGCGAAGCGGAGACAGCCGAAGGCAAAACTGAAAACTCCTTCAACCCTCCAGTTTAACCGATCCGCCCCTAAGAAACACTTGCGCCGGCGCGTTGTCCCTGTCCAAATCGGCAGGATCGCGCCACGGTGGTTTCCCGTGGCGGCTGCCCGCTCCGCTTCGCATGCTTTCTCGTCAGACGCCGCTTGACCCTTTTTCTGGAATTGCCCATCGTGGGGGCCTTCCGGACCATGCCGATGTGCCCGGTTTTCCCCGAGCCTCCCTCGGAGAAAGGCGGTGGTCCTTGAAAAAACAGGATCTGGCGAAAGCCTCCGCTGTCCGTAACCTGATTTTCCGGTGAAACGTCTTCTGATTATTCTCGCGATGGCCTGCCTCGGCGCCGGTGGAATCTCCCCCGCGGCGGCGCAAGGAGCAGGCGGCCTCGGCTCGATTTACAATAACGCCCAGCGCGCGTTGCAGAACGGGGAGAACGAAAAAGCGGTCGATCTGTTCAAGCAATTCATCAGCATCGCCGGCGAGATGAAGGAGGCCTCGATCCTGAATAGTCTGGACTCGGCCTATTACGGATTGGGCGCGGCTTATTTCAATGCCAAGCAATACGCGGAGGCGGGCACGGCGCTCATCGAGCTGCTCAAGAAGTTCCCGAAGTCGAACCTGGTGCCGGAGGTGCAGTTTTTCGCCGCGCAGTGTTTCTTTTTTCAAGACGATTTCCAGAAGGCGATGGACGCCTTCAAGATCACCGAGGCCAATCCGAAGTTCCGCGATGACAGTCTGCTCTTCCAAGCGGAATGCGCCCGCAAGCTGGGCCGCCCGAGCGAGGCGGCGGAGCCACTGGGCAAACTGACCGAAGGGGGCATCCGCTCCGGCAATGCGGCGCGCGGCGCGTTGCAACTCGCCATGCTGGCGGCGGAACAGCAGGATGGCAAGAAGGCCGCTGCTCTGCTCGTGAGCCTCTCCGCCAACCTGCGGGTGCTGCCGAACGTGGCGGCCTTCAACCAGGCGGTCATCCTCATCGGCGATGCGCTGCTCAACAACGGCAAGCAGAGCGACTCGCTGGAGGTCTATCGCCTGCTGCGCGACAAGACCGACGTGCTGGAACTCCAGGACCGGCAGATCGCCACGCTCAAGTCGCTGGTCGCCGCGCGCCAGCGCCAGGCCAAGGCCACCACGCCGGACAAGGCGGGCGAATGGCTCGGCGACGCCGCGCGCCTTCAGATCCTGCTCGACGAGATCACCAAGAGCAAAGAAGAATACGCCAAGTCCCCGGACATCCGCGGCGTCATCCTGCTACGGCTGGCCAAGGCCTATTACGAAACGGGCCGCAAGTGGGAGGCGCTTACCGCTTACGACGAATTGTTGCTGCGCTATCCGAATGGCGAGGAGGCCGAGCACGCGCTTTACGGCGCGGTGGTGACGAGCAGCGAGGTCCACCAATACGCCCGCGCCCAACAACTGGCGGATCAATTCGTCGCGGAGTTTCCGAAGAGCGACCGTCTTGACGAAGTGCGCTACCTCAAAGGCGCGACCGCCTTGGAGAACAACGACCCCGAAGGCGCCGTCACCATTCTCACCGAACTGCTCCAGGCCTCGCCCGACACCAAATTCAAGGAAGAGACCGCCTACATGATCGGCAACGCGCGCTTCGTTCAGGCGAAATACGCGGAGGCCCGCGCCGATTACGAGACCTTTCTGAAAGCCT
Source organism: uncultured Enterobacteriaceae bacterium (assembly GCA_964596095.1). Taxonomy (GTDB): domain Bacteria; phylum Verrucomicrobiota; class Verrucomicrobiia; order Verrucomicrobiales; family V1-33; genus CAJBME01. Next base: position 7,990 of record CAZQUC010000116.1, on the reverse strand, counting down.
TCCCCGAGAGCCCGTATGCGCAGGAAGTGGCCTACCGGATGCCGCTCTGCCTCGTCTTCGACGGCCAGTATGAAAAAGCGGTGGTCGAATTGCAGGACTTCATTGCCAAGAATGCCGACAGCCCGTATGTGCCCGACGCGCAATACCGGTTGATGGTCTGCTATTACGCTTCCGCGCTCAATGACAAGACCGGCAAGCAATACAAACAACTCGTGTCGCTGACGAGCCAGTTCGAAAGCAAATACGCTGACAGCCCGCAGCTCGGCGACGTGCTGGCGCTGCGTGGCGACGCCCTGGCGGGCCTGGGCGCGCTGCCCGGCCAGAGCAATCAGGACGAGGAGGCGGCGGCCGCCTACTTGCAGTCCTTCAAGATTTCCGCCAACGAGGAAACGCAGAATTACTCCATCTTCGAAGCCATCAAGCTGTGGCAGAAAAACGGCGCGTGGGAAAAGATCGAGGAAACATTGGTCCCGTTCGTCAAGGACCAGCCCGACCACCCCAGCGCCAGCACGGCGAAATGGTGGATCGGCCGCGCCCTGCTCAAACAGCGCAAGGAGGCCGAAGCCAAGCAGTATTACGCGACGGAGATCAAACGCGACATGACCCAGCCGCGCAAAGAGGGCGTGGAAATGATGATCCGCGAACTCGCCACGACGCTTGGCCGGAAAAAACGCCCGGCGCCGCCCGCGCCAGAGGCCGCCGTCGCCGGCGTCCCCGCCACCCCGACCGTGGCCGTCGCGACCGAGCCGACCGAGCCCGCCAAAGATCCGGATGTGGAATTGGAGGAATTGCTCGGCGGCGAGGACACGCTCAAAAACCGCACCGCCACCGCGCGGCTCTTCCTCGCCAAAGCCCTGCTCGCGGAAAACCGGCGCGACCTCGGCATGCGCGACACTTACTACGAGCAATTGGCCGAATTCCAGCCCAGCGAACTGAGCGCCTTCCTGCTCGGGCAAATGGCGGAATACGCGCTGCGCCAGGCCGAAGAGGCCCACCGCGCCGGCCAGGAAGACGCCCGCGCCGCCGCGCTCGCCAAGGGCGAGAGCTTCTGCAAGGAAATCCTCTCCTCCTATCCCCAGAGCGAGTTTTTGGAATTCGGCTACATCGGTCACGGCCAGATCGCCCTCGCCCGCGGCCAATGGGAGCCCGCGCTCCGCTGGTTCAAGGAAGCCATCGACGTCGCCGCCGCCGGCTTCAAACTCAAGGACGCCACCTTCGGCCAGGCCCGCGCCCTGCTGGAGCTGGGCAAATACGACGAGGCCAAGAAGCTCTTCGAGCAGGTGGCCTCCACCCGCGAATGGCGCGGCGAAACCACCGCGGAAAGCCTCTACTACCTCGGCGAGACCGAATTCCGCCAGCAGCGCTACAAGGAAGCCAACGCCTTTTACCAACGCGTGTTCGTGGGTTACCAGAGATATCCCGAGATCATGGGCCGCGCGTATTTGCGGTCCGCCGCCTCCTTTGAAAAACTCGGTGAGAAGAAAGACGCCTCCAACACCATCGGCGCCTTGATTCTCAATGAAAAAGTGCCCGCCTCCTACCGGGAGCAGGGCCGGGCGTTGCTCAAAGAATGGGGGATCAACTGATGCGTGTTTTCAATCCATCATCCTGGCTTGTGGGAGGGCGCGGCGGCGTTGTCGCCGCCTTGTGGTGGCTGGTGGCGGGCCTCGTGCCGGCCGGCGCGGCCGTTACCGTTACCCTCAAAGACGGTTCCACGCTCACCGCCGAATCGTTCACGCCCCAAGGCGCGAATTTTTCCGTCAAACCGGCGGGGGCCGGTGCCGCGCGCGTGGTCCCGGCCGCGCAGATCGAGCGGCTGGAAATGGACCCGCCCGCCACGTTGACGGAATTGCACGCCGCATTCGCCGCCGGCGACACCACCCGCACGCTTACCGCGCTGGGCAAACTCCGCGCCGAGTTGGACCCCCTGAAAAAAATCCCCGGCGGCCGTGAATGGTGGGCGGAGGCTGAATTCGTCCGCGCGCATGTTCTGCTCGGGCAGAAGCGATTCACCGACGTGGAGACTTCCATGAAGGAAATCGCCACGCTCGGCGAGGCGTCCGAAAAACGCCATGCGGCGGTCTTTCTCGCTCATCTCGCCGCGCTCAACGGCGATCCCCGCCAGGGGCTCGATCAACTCAAAGCGCTCATTCTCGAAGCGCGCGATCCGGAGACATTGGCCGACGCCTGGCTCTTCACCGGCCAGCACCGCGCGGCGGTCAACGAACCGCACGCCGCCCTGCTCGCCTTCCTGCGCGTGCCCGTCTTCTATGCCGACCGCTCCATCCCTCTGGCCGGGGCGCGGCTGGGCGCGGCTCGGTGTTTCGTCGCGCTCGAAGATCTCGCCTCCGCCCGTCGCACGTTGAAAGAGTTGGTCGCCGCCCAAGGCGCCACTGCCGAAGGCCGGGAAGGCAAGCTCCTCCTCGCCCAAGTCGAACGCACGTTGGGGGAAGCCCCCGCCGATCCCGACGCTCCTTCACAATAAATTCCTCGTTTCTCCACACATCCAATGCCCATGAAATACGTTCCGACCCGCCTCCTCTGCGCGCTCGCGCTCAGTTTGCTGCCCCTCTGTTTCGCCGCGCCGCTCTTCGCTCAGGAGGCCGCCGCCGCGGAAGAGCCCGCCAAGCATGAGAAATCGCTCATCGATTACTTCAAGGAAGGCGGCTGGGTGATGTGGCCGCTGCTGGGCTGCTCCATCCTCACCGTCTATCTGGCGTGGGAAGGCGCCAACCGCACCTCGTTCAAGAAAGCCGCGCCCCCGGAGGACGAGGAACAGGTGAAAATCCTCTTCCGCTCGGGCGACTACATCGGCGCTTACGATTATTGCAAAAACAACCCCGCGCCGCTCACCAACACCCTGCGCTCCGGCTTGAGCATGCTGGGCGAAGGCAAGGGCCTCACCGAAGAAGCCATGTTCCAGCAACTCGCCAAGGAGCAGTCCACCATCAACACCTTCCTCAGCTATCTCTCCGTCGTCGGGGTCTGCACGCCGATGATCGGGCTGGTCGGCACCGTGTCCGGGATGATGAAGGCCTTCGACAATCTGGGCCAGGAAGGTCTGGGCGACGTGTCCGGTCTTTCCGGCGCCATCGGGGAGGTGCTGGTCGCGACCCTCTCCGGCCTCTCCATCGCCGTGCCGGCCTTTATGGCCTACTACGTGCTCCGCGCGCGCTTGGTCGGCGCCGTTCACCACATTCAGGACATCATCAACGACCTCTTCCGCAAAATGCCGTGGGAGGCCCTGCAAGGCGCCCACATCGGCGACGAGGAACTCTATGCCGCCCTGCCCGCCTGGGCCTCCGACGCCCCGCCCGCCGGCGCCGTCCAGTAACCGCCTTTTCACTCCGGCCGACGGCGTTTCCTCCCGGATGCCCCCGGCCTCTTTCAATCGCAATCCTTCAACCTCATTGAATCATGGCCAGCGGCGGTGGTAGCATGGAGTCGGGCGAGCCGGAATTTCAGATCGCTCCCTTGATCGACGTTCTGCTCGTGCTCCTCATCTTCTTTGTCAGCATCTGTTCCATGGAAGCGCTGCGCGTGGACCAGGACATCGTGCTGCCCGTGGCGGAGGACGCGGCCAAGGCCGCCAAGGAGCGCGGTGAAGTCATCGTCAATGTCAGCTGGGATCAGGCGTTGCGCAAAGCGCGCTTCAACATCAACGCCGACCAGCGCCCGATCGAGGACACCGCCGTCCTTACCGAGGAGCTGACCAAGGCCGTGAAACTGGCCCAGGCCGTGGCCACCGAGAAAAAATACGCCAACCCCACCGTCCGTCTGGTCATCCGCGCGGATAAAATCACTCCCTCCCACGAAATTTCCCGTGTGATGAGCGCGGGGGCCGAAGCCGGCATTTCCGACATCGCCTTCTCCGCCGCCAGCCGCGACAATTGACCGACCCGACCCGTTGTTATGAAATCCGTTATCGACGACGACACGCCGCACCTCGGCTTCCAGATCGCGCCCATGATCGACGTGGTCTTCGTCATCATGCTCTTCTTCATGGTGATGGCCGGGACCATCAAGGTGGAGAACCACCTCATCAGCAATCTCCCCGCCGTGGCCGAGACCGACGCGCCGGTGGATTTCGTGGATGAAACCATCATCAACATCACCGAGGACGGGGAAATCTCGCTCAATGACGAGCCGATGGACAGCCCCAACAGCAAGTCCATGACCCACCTCAAAGGCAGCCTCCAGCGCCTGCGCCAGAACGCCACCGCCTCCGGCAACAAAGTCATGGTCACCATCATCAGCGAGCCGCAGGCGAAATACGACCGCATCGTGGACGCGCTCAATGCGCTCGCCTGGGCGCAGATCACCGACGTGACCTTCACCGTCGGCGCCGAGGAATATTGATCCGCGCGCGGCCGACCCTTCTCCTTCACCCGACACCACCGCTCCCCCATCCCGGCAATTTTTCTTGTGCTCCGCCCTCGGGAGAAAGTATAATTTTCACACCACCTCCCGTCGCTTTTTCCGGAACCCCTCCTCTGCAACCGCCTTTCTCCTTCAACTTCCCGACCTGCCGCCATGAGAAATTCATCCGAATTTGACGACTCCGAATTTGCCGAACCTCCGGCCGTCGAACTCAGCCACGGCCTGCCGACGGCCAAACTGGGGGTCAAGCGCCTGATCATCGTCGTGCTCGCCCACGTGGTGCTGCTCGCCGTCGCCGCCAAGATCATCGTCTCCGTGCAGGAGCAGAAGAAAAAGGAAGACTTGGTCTTCGTCAGCGAGCGGCCTAGCGCCACCGCCAACAAACGGCCCGGCGAGGACGCCGCCAAATTGTCCAAGATGAAGAGCATGGGCGGCGCGCCCCCCAATGCCAAACGCCTCACCAGCGCCACCTCTCTTTCCGCGATGGCCATCCCCGCGGTTGCGGCCAGTTCCATCACCGACTTCACGCCGGGACGGATGGGCGGGGGCATGGGCAGCGGCTTGGGCGGGTTCGGCACCGGGGGCGGCTTCGGTGGTGGCGGCGGCATGGGCACCGGGGGCGGGGGCGGCCGCATCAAGTTCTTCGGCTTCGAGGGCGACGCCTCCAGCGTCATCCTCGCCATCGATGTGTCGGGCTCGATGGAGCGCAACGTTGGCGGTCCCGCCGGCATTCAAAAACTGCGCGACGAAATCAAGCGCACCATTCTCTCGCTCTCCCCCGCGTCCCTCTTCAACATCATCTGCTTCGCCGGCGATGCCGATTGCTGCTTCCCCCTCAACGTCCGCGCCACCGCCGAGAACAAGGATCGCGCCCTCAAATTCATGCAGGGTTACTACGGCGACGGCGGGTTCGGCCGCACCCGCACGGAAAAATTGCGCTCGCAAGGCAAACCCTTGGAAGAGGTGGTCGAATACGACGGCATCCAATTCACCCCGCTGCAAGTCAACCAGGTGAAAGGCCTCGAAGGCACCAGCGGCGGCTCCCGCATGGACCTCGCCCTCGTCGCGGCCATGGAACGCGGCGCCTCCAGCATTTTCCTGCTCTCCGACGGCCAGCCCACCGCCGACCGCGGCGGCGAGCGCCTCGAACAGGATGATCTCATCGATCTCGTGGAGGAAAACTACAAACGCCTCTACGCCGGCAAAGGTCGCAAGGAAGTGACGGTGAATACCATTTACACCAACACCGACCGGAGCGAAGAGGAGTTCATGAAGAAGATCGCCCGGAAATTCCGCGGCAAGCACAAGGACGTGAGACTCAATTGAGCGCCGCCGATCCCCGGCTTTCCTGATGGATATGATCCTCGGAGTCACGGGCGCGTCGGGAGTGATCGGCCGCCACGTCATCGCCGCCGCCACCGCCGCCGGCCATCAAGTGGTGGCCTTCTCGCGCCGTCCGACAGCACCATGGCCCGGCGTGACCGAAGTCCGGCCGTGGGATCCGTCCGCGCGCCGGCCCGATCTCACCGGCCTCCATGCGGTGATCCATCTCGCCGGCGAGCCCGTGACCGGGCGATGGACGGCCCGGAAACGCGCGGCCATCCTTCACAGCCGCGTGGAGGGCACGCGCGCGGTCGTGCAGGCGCTGGCCGCACTGGCGCCTCCCGCCGCCACGCTCGTCTGCGCCTCCGGAGTCGGATATTACGGGGATCGCGGCGATGAACCGCTCACCGAAACCGCCGCGCCCGGCACGGGATTTCTTGCCGAAGTGGCCCAGGCGTGGGAAGCCGAAGCCATCGCGGCGGAGACCCACGGCGCGCGCGTCGTGCGGGCCCGCCTCGGCATGGTGCTCAGCCCGCAGGGCGGCGCCTGGCCCGCCTTGCGGAGAATTTTCCGGCTCGGGCTGGGCGGCCGCCTGGGTTCCGGTCGCCAATGGATTTCGTGGATCCATGCCGACGATGCCGCCGCCCTGCTGGTCGCCGCCGCGACCGACGCGCGGTATGCGGGGGCTCTCCATCTCACTGCTCCCGCGCCCGTTCCCCAGCGGGAATTCGCCCGCGGCCTCGCCCGCGCGCTGCGCCGTCCCGCGCTCCTGCCCGCGCCCGCCCTCGGCCTCCGCCTGCTGCTCGGCCGCCAGGCGTCGTTCCTGCTCGACGGCCAGCGTGCCCTGCCTGCCGCCGCGCAAGAGGCGGGCTTCGCGTTCCGCTTTCCCACGCTGGAGGCGGCGCTTGCGGAGCTGACCCGGCAGCGCGCCACCTGAGGCGCGCCATCACCGGCGAATAGGGCGCGGACGGCTTGCGGCGCGCCTCCAGCGGAGGACAATGTCCGGCATGAAGCGGTCCGGCTTTCTCCCGCGCATCCTCTGCCTCCTCCGGCGCGCCGCTCCGATCTCCGGCGCGGCGCTCCTCGTGCTGATCCTTCCGGCCGGTCCGGCCGTCGCCGAGCCATTGCGGTTCGAGCGGCCGCCGCACGACTACTGGGAGCGGCAGCCGGAAGATCCCTACTCCCGCTGGTGGCGCGCCACGGCCGGCGCCGCGCCCGTGCCGGTGGAGGATGAAAAAGCCGCGCTGCGCCGTTTCCTCAAAGAACTCGACGTGCCGGAAAGCTCGCAAATGCTGGTCTTCTCCGCGACCAGCCTCCAGCGCAACATCGAGCCGGTCAATCCCCGCGCGCTTTACTTCAACGACGAAATCTACATCGGCTGGGTGCCCGGTGGACGGGTCGAAGTCGCGGCCGACGACGCTTCGCTCGGCCCCGTGTTCTTCATCCAATCCATCCTCCGCAACGGCACGCTCGGCGAGCCGGAGCGGCAGGTGCGCTGCCTGAATTGCCACGCCTCCGCCGACATGGGGCATGTGCCGTCATTGCTCTCCTCCTCCGTGCTGCCCGACCGCGCGGGCGGCTCGCTCGACCGCTTCCGCCCCGAAACCCGCATCGGGCACGAAACCCCGCTCGCCGAGCGCTTCGGCGGCTGGCACATCACCGGCGACGACGCCCGCCACACCCCGCGTGCCAATCTGCTCGGCCGCTGGGAACGCGGCCGGCTCGACACTTACCCGAATCCCGTCGGCCAGCGATTCGCGCTCGCCAATTACCTCCGCGGGGAACACGCCAGCCCCTTGCTCACCCAGCTCATCCACGAGCACCAGCTCGGCGCCGTCAATCACCTCACCACAGCCCTTTACCGTGGCCGCGAATTGACCGGGTCGGATCGCGGACCGCTGACCGCCGGCGAAACCACCGAGCTGGACGACTTGGCCGCGCGGATCACGCGTTACTTTCTCTTCGCCGACGAAGCCCCGCTGCCCGCCGGAGGGATCGGCGACCCCGGCAAGTTCCTCCCCGACTTCACCCGCAACAAGAAAGCCGACCCCCGCGGCCGTTCGCTGAAGGATGCCGACCTTCGCACCCGCCTCTTCCGCTACCGGTGCAGCTACATGATCCACACCCCGCTCTGGCGCGGCCTGCCCGCGGTGATCAAAGACCGCGTGTGGCTGGCGCTCGGCCACGCCTTGGCCGATCCCGCCAACCCCCACGGCCGGCATCTGCCCTCCGAGGAAAAACAGGCCATCCGCGAAATCATCGCCGCCACCTGCGACGACCGCCCCGC
>CAZQUC010000115.1:9943-11175 GCA_964596095.1 uncultured Enterobacteriaceae bacterium | reverse complement strand
TTTTCCTTCACTCACACCATGGACTTGCTGCGGTTTTCCACCTGCGGCTCGGTCGATGACGGGAAATCCACCCTCATCGGACGGCTGCTTTACGATTCAAAATCCATCTTCGAAGACCAACTGGACGCCGTGGAAGCGGCGAGCCAGCGGCGGGGTCATGCGGAGGTCGATCTGGCGTTGCTGACCGATGGATTGAAAGCCGAGCGCGAGCAGGGCATCACCATCGATGTCGCCTACCGGTATTTCGCGACGCCGTTGCGGAAATTCATCATCGCGGACACGCCGGGGCATTTGCAATACACGCGTAACATGGTGACCGGGGCGTCCACGTCGCAGTTGGCCATCCTGCTGGTGGACGCGCGGCAGGGCGTGCTGGAGCAGACCCGCCGCCACGCCTTTCTGGCCAATCTGTTGCGCATCCAGCACCTCGTGCTGGCGGTCAACAAGATGGATCTCGTGGATTTCAGCGAGGAGGTTTACCAGCGCATCGTGGCGGATTTCCGCACCTTCGCTTCGCGGCTGGACAACATCGTCGATGTCACCGCTATTCCCCTGGCGGCCAAGCATGGCGATAACATCGTGGAGAAATCCGACCGCATGCCATGGTATCAAGGCGCGCCCTTGCTGTATCATCTGGAGCACGTCTATATCGGCGCGGGCGAGAACCACGTGGAGGCGCGGTTTCCCGTGCAGGGGGTGATCCGTCCGCAGAGCGAGGCGTGGCACGATTTCCGCGGGTATTCCGGGCGCGTGGCCGGCGGCGTTTTCAAGCCGGGCGACGAAGTGCTGATTTATCCGAGCGGCTTCGCCTCGCGCATCAAGAGCCTGCACCATGGCGAGCGGGAACTGGAGGAAGCCTTTGCGCCCCTCTCCATCACCCTGACGCTGGAGGACGACATCGACATCTCGCGCGGCGACATGATCGTGAAAAAGAACGCGCCGCCTCATTCCGGCCAGGATGTGGAGGCGATGATCTGCTGGTTTTCGCGCGAGAAAAACCTCCAGCCGCGTGGCAAATACGTGCTGCGCCACACCACCCGCGACGTGCAGGCGCTGGTCAGTGATGTGAAATACAAGGTCAACATCAACACCTTGCACAAGATCGAGGACGATCTGGAATTCCGCATGAACGACATCGGGCGGATCAGCCTGCGCACGAGCGGCCCGCTCTTTTTCGACGACTACCGCCGCAACCGCGCCACCGGCAGCTTCATCCTCATCGACCCGCAGAC
>CAZQUC010000115.1:0-9843 GCA_964596095.1 uncultured Enterobacteriaceae bacterium | reverse complement strand
GGTTCGCGTTTGACAACCTGGCGAGGGCCGCTAGTATCGCCCTCCCTTTTTTCCGATCATGGCCAACAACGCATCCGCTCTCAAACGAGTCCGCCAAATCGCCGTCCGCACGGCCCGCAACCGTGCGGTCAAGTCGCGTCTGAAAACGGCCCGCAAGGCCGTGGGAGTTGCGCTGACGGCCGAGGGCGCGACCGGCGCCCAGGCGCCATTCCAGCACGCCGTGTCGCTGGCGGACAAAGCGGTGAAGTCGGGTGTGATCCACAAGAACGCCGCACGCCGCCTCCAAAGCCGGTTGGCCAAGAAGCTGGCCGCTGCCCGCGCCTAGAATATTCCGGTTTTCAGCAAGAGGACGCTGAAGAGTGAGTGGGAGCTTTTCGTGGAGACACGGAGGCTCTCTTTCTATAGGCCCATGTGCCTCATAGGCCTTATGATGCCTATCGGATTCCGCTCTGCCACGCTCCGCGGATTATAGCAATTTCCGCACGTTGTGCAGCCCGTCGGCGGTGATGCGGGTCTGGGTTTCGGCGGCGAGGTGATCGAGGTAATTCTGCCATTGGAGGGGACGAAGCGCCTCCACGCTCCCGGGGCCGCGGGTGAGCGACAGATCGAGAATTTCCCAGCCGAAACTGGAGGTGCGGCGTCCGTAATCCAAGCGGTAAATCCAAGCGCCCAGCTCGTCTTTGCGCCACAGTTCGGCGTCATTGCCGGGGACGGGGAGCGCGCTGGCCCACACCCGGGCCACGATCTCGCGGTCGTAACCGCGAAAGCCCCAATCAGTTTTCGGTCTCTGTCGCTCGCTCATGCCAAACAGGGCGGATTCAAGGCGCAGGGTTGGCCGGATCGCGGTGGCTGTCCAGCGGCGAGCGGCGGGGGTCACGGAAAAAAAGCGATGTCTGATTTCCAAGAAAAAACGTCCGATTTGTCCTCTTGTCGGAAATCCCGGAAGCAGTTCATTATTTCCCTGTGGCCCCAACCAGGCTCCGTCAGCGCGCGCCGCGGCGGATTCTTCCCGTTTCCGGCCCCACGCCAACACCACCACAACATCCACCATCCGACAAATCATGCATCCACATCCCATCACTCCCGCGACCTTCACCATGGCTTTGGTTCTTCTCGGGCTTTCCGGCCCCGCCCACGCGGCCAATATCGCCGGTGAAGGCACGGCCATCCTGGGCGTTCACACCACGATCGACTCCACCCTCGGAACCCCTTACGGCCAATTCAATGAGGTATTCAGGCTCAATGACGGCGACGCGGCGGCACGAGGAGACACCACTTGGAACGGCAACCAAGCCCATGCGGGAACCCACGGTTTCAGCTATGCCGGCATCACTTGGGCAACCCCCCGCACCGACAACGTGCTCAGCCTCACCATCACCATGGCCACTTTTTTTGATGGCGGATGGTTTGGGGTGAATGGGCAGCCCTCGCCCGCTGTTGCCGGTGACCCGCTGACTGCTTCCCAACTCATCGCGCCCACCGTGCAGGTGCTCAGTGGCGAAACGTGGACCACTGTGGCCGCCACCTCCACTTATCTCAGCCAGTTCGAAGGGCATACCGTCGGCGGCGGCGGCAACCCCAATCCGACCATCCGTGACGCCACTTTCACACTGGACACCCCGCAAGCCGGCATCACCGGCATCCGGCTCATCGGCAGTGAAGGCGGGGTGGCCAGCAACGGCTTCATCGGCGTGAATGAGCTGGTGGTGGACGCCCGTCCCATCGTTCCCGAACCGGCCACCACTTTGCTCGGAATGAGCGGCGTGGCCTTGGCTTGCCTGGGGCGTCGCCGCCGGGAGCGTTGAGGGAGGTGGCCCGGCCTGCCGGCATAGGGAGTTTGGTCCTGAGCCACTGTCCATTCCTCCCCCTTCCCGGAGCCTTTTCCTCCCCCCAAATTTGACTAATACATATGAAAACCCCGCTTGTTTCCGCCGGCGCCGTATGGGCGCTGGCTTCGTTACTTCCCAGTCCGTGTCGGCTTGACGCCGCCAATATCGCCCCGGAGGGCATTGGCATCTTTGGCTATCATTCCGAAGTGAACGCCGACCCCGGCTCCGATTACGTCCATGCCGGCTCGGAGGCGAACATCAATGATGAAAACCCCGCCACCACCGTGGATACCTTCGGCCACGATGGCGCGCAGAATTTCAGCTTCGTGGGAATCCTGTGGTCCGAGGCCCGCACGGACGAAGTGGTGAGCCTGCGGCTGACGCTGGCCACATTCTATGATGGCGGGTGGTTTGGCTCGCCATCGGTCACCCCCGGAGCGGGCAACGCGCTGGGGCCGGATCATCTCTCCGAGCCGGTAGTGCAAGTGACCGCCGACGGCGGCGCCACTTGGTCGGAGGTGGAGGTTCTCTCCACGTATCTCACGGCGATGACCGGCCACGCCATCGGCAACCCGGCGGCCACCAACCCCACGCTGGGCGTGAGCCGTTTTATTCTGGCCACGCCCCAGGCCGGCATCGACGGCATCCGCATCATCGGACAAAACGGAGGAACCGCCTCCAACGGCTTCCTGGGCGTGGCGGAACTGGAAGTCTCCACGGATCCCATCACCGTCGATGATCCCGATGGCGACCTCGACGGAGACGGCCTGACCAATGGGGAGGAAGCCATCCTGGGCACCGACCCCAATGTGGCGGATACCGATGGCGACGGACTGAGCGACGGCGCGGAGGTCAACACCCACGGCACCAATCCCCTGCTCGCCGACACCGATGGCGACGGATTGAGTGACAGCGTGGAGATCAACACCCACCTCACCAATCCCCTGGCCGCCGACACCGATAGCGACGGGTTGACCGACGGGCAGGAGATCAACATTTACGGCACCAATCCGCTGGTCGCCGATTCGGACGGTGATGGCTTCGGAGACGGCGTGGAGGTCCGGCTGGGTAGCAATCCCGCCGTGGCCGCCAGCATCCCGGCTGACATCGCCCCGCTGGGCACCGCCATCCTCGGCACCAGCACCGGAGTCGAAGAGGGCGTCGATACGCCTCATTCCAATGCCGGCGCAACCACCAGCCTCAACGACGGGGATTACAACACCCGTGTGGATACCTTCGGGCGAGTCGATCCCGAAACCTACGTGGGCGTGATTTTCCCCGCGCCCCGCACCATTCCCGTGGATCGCGTGGAGGTGACCTTCGCCGTGTTCTTCGACGGTGGCTGGTTCGGGCCGAACAGCTCGGGACCGGGCAACGGATCGTATCTGAGTGAGGAAGAGCATTTGATCGAGCCGGTGGTGCAGGTGACTTCGGATGGCGGCACGACATGGACCACGGTGACCACCAGCTCCAACTACATCTCGGTGATGAACGGCCATCCCCTGCCCGTCGCCGCCTTCGGCCCTCCCGTGCCGACCACCGCCATTTTCCAACTGGAACCCCCGCAAGCCGGCATTGATGGCATCCGCGTCATGGGCAGCGAGGGCGGCACGGCGAGTGGCGGGTTTCTCGGGTTTTTCGAGTTTGCGGTCAAAGATGTGAGCACGGCCGATGATCCCAATCTTGCCTTGGCCGGCTCGCCCATCATGGGAGTGAGTGATGCCGTGGATGGCACGCCCGGCACCCGCTACTGGCAGGCGGGCACGTTGCGGGCGCTCAATGACGGGAGTCTCAATACCCGCGTCGATACGTGGAATGGCGCCAACGACGGCGGCCAGACCTCCAGCTTCGTGGGCCTGCTCTGGCCGACCCATCGCACCGTGCCGGTGAACCGCCTCGAAGTGGTGTTTTCCTTGTTCGGCGACGGCGGCTGGTTCGGGGAAAACGGCGCGGGACCCGTTCCCAACGTGGAGCCGTTGACGACGCCGGAGCATCTGATCGAACCGCTCGTGCAGGTGACGTCGGACGGCGGCCAAACCTGGGAAGATGTGCCCTACACCTCGAATTACCTCCAGGCCCTCTCCGGCATGACGGTGCCCGGATTGCCGTCGCCGAAGGTGATCTTCACCCTCGATACCCCGCGCGCCGACATCGACGGCATCCGGCTCATCGGCACGGAAGGCGGAGCGGCCAGCGGCGGCTTCCTCGGTGTCTTCGAGTTCGCGGTCAAGGATGTGAATGCCCCGGCGGAGGCCAATCTGGCCCGGCTCGCCACCGGCATCCTCGGCACCAGCCCCGTCCTCGATGACACCGCGGGCCGGCGCTTCGCGCATGGCACGCACTTCGCCTTCATCAACGACGGCGACGCCGCGACCCGCGCTGACACCTTCGATGGCGGAGATGCCGTCGATCCCGTCAACTACGCGGGCCTGCTGTGGCCTCCCGGCACGCCGGTGCGGGTGGATTCGCTCGCCCTGACCCTGGCGACCTTCTCCGACGGCGGCTGGTTCGGTCCGGCGGGTGTCGATCCGGGCGCGGGGGGCGTCTTGACCGCGCCCACCTACCTGACGGAACCGACCGTCCAGACCACCGCCGATGGGGAAACGTGGGAAACCGTGGCCCACACCTCCGATTACCTCACCGTCATGGAAGACCATGGCATCGGCGGCGGCGGCAATCCCAACCCGACATCCAAAACCGCGACTTTCACCTTCCCCACGCCGTTGGAAGGCCTCGTCGGCGTGCGGATCATCGGCGATGGAGGCGGCCTCGCCAGCGGGGGCTTCCTCGGCGTCTTTGAACTTGCCGCCGCTGGATCGATGGTCGTCGGCCCCGGCGGCGGGGATTCCGACGGCGACGGCCAGCCGGACGACGAGGAACTCATCGCCGGAACCGATCCGAATAACGCCGCCAGCGTGCTGCGGGTCGCGGAAGCCACGAAGAATCCGGACAACAGTCTCGGCCTGAGCTGGAGCAGCGTGCCCGGCAAAACCTATCAGGTGCAGCAGTCGGAGACCTTGGCCACCGGAAGCTGGACCAACGTCGGCGCCCCGGTGCCCGCCACCGGAGGCGTCACGACCGCCACGGTGCCCTTGCCCACGCCGGCGCCGTCGCATTTGCACGTCCGCGTCATCGTCGTGCCGGCTCCATAGCGGGTTATGTGGAGTGCGGAGGCTTGCCTCCGCTTTTGGGCTCACCGGCTTGCCGGTGAGGAGGAGGCGAGAGGCAAAGATTGGAGTTGGAACGACGGGTCGAGGGCCGGGCATCGCGCCGGTCTGTCCCGCCGCGAGGGGCAAGCCCCTCACCCTCAGAGCGGAGGCAAGCCGTCCGCACTCCAGAGCCAGACGCCGTCGCGCGGGCTAAAACGCCAGCGTCTCGCCGAAAATGAACCGCGCGGCCTGGGCGACATCCTTGTCCCCACGGCCGCTGAGATTGGCGATGATGAGGTCGTCACGTTTCATGGTCGGCGCCACCTTGATGACTTCGGCGATGGCGTGGGCGCTCTCCAGCGCGGGAATCAGCCCTTCGATTTTGGACAAGGTGTGGAAGGCCGCGAGCGCCTCCTCGTCGGTCGCGTAGGTATAGTCGATGCGTCCCTGGTCGCGGTAGTAGGCGTGTTCCGGCCCGACCGCCGCATAATCGAGGCCGGCGGAAACACTGTGCGTGAGTTCGATCTGGCCGTCTTCGTTGGCGAGCAGATACGTCTTGGTGCCTTGCAGCACGCCGAGCCGCCCGCCTTGGAACCGCGCCGCGTGTTCCCCCCGGCCCAGCCCTGTGCCGCCGGCTTCCACGCCGGTCATGCGCACCGCTTCATCGCCGAGAAAGGCGTGGAAGAGCCCGATGGCATTGGAGCCACCACCGACACACGCCACCAGCAGGTCGGGCAGCCGCTCCTCCCGCTCCAGAATCTGCCGCCGCGCCTCGATGCCGATCACGCGATGGAAATCCCGCACGATCATCGGAAACGGATGCGATCCCAGCGCGCTGCCGAGGATGTAATGTGTCGTGCGGACATTCGTGACCCAGTCGCGCATCGCTTCGTTGACCGCCTCCTTGAGCGTGGCCTGCCCCGCGGTCACCGGCACGACTTCCGCGCCCAGGAACCGCATCCGCGCCACATTGAGCGCCTGGCGCTCCATATCGACCTTGCCCATATAGACCACGCACTCCAGGCCGAAGCGCGCGCACACCGTGGCCGTGGCCACGCCGTGCTGGCCCGCGCCGGTTTCGGCGATGATGCGTTTTTTGCCCAGCCGCTTGGCGAGCAACGCCTGGCCGAGCGCGTTGTTGATTTTGTGCGCGCCGGTGTGGAGCAGATCCTCCCGTTTCAGGTAGATCTTCGCCCCGCCGAGTTCGGCGGTCAGCCGCTCCGCGAAATAGAGCGGCGTCGGACGGCCCACGTATTCGTGGAGCAATTGGTTCAACTCGCGCTCGAATTCCGGATCCGCCTTGGCCGCGGCGTATTCTTTTTCCAATTCCCGCAACGCCTCCATCAGGGTTTCAGGCACGAACATGCCGCCGAACGGACCGAAATGGCCGTGGGCGTCAGGCAACGAAGTGGGCGGAACCGCGAGTGTGGACATGGGGCGGGCACCCTAGCACGAAACGGCCGCGTGTCATGGCGATCCCGCGCGGAACCCGGCGGCGCGAGGGCATGGACATGGAAATTATCGGGGAAAAGGCCGAAGGGCGCTCCAGTCGCAACCGCTGCGCCGTCCCGGTTGCAGGTCGATGGCGTGAATCGTTCCGTCAGGGGAGCGCAGGATCGTGACCTTCTGTTGCGATGAAGTCCGCCCCCTGATCCTTCAACGAAGCCCCTCCGCCAGCTGCCGCACCACTTCTCCCGCCGCCGCGAACCCGAACGCCCCCGTGACAAACGCCGCCGCCCCATACCCCCCGGCGCAATCCATGCGCAGGCTGTCCTCGCCCTCGGCGCGAACCGCCGCGCAGGAGCCGTCGGGCTGGGGAAACACCGGCGGCTCCGCCGAAAACACCGCCGCCACGTCGTAGCGATGCCCCTCCCCTTTCGCGTAGCCATGCTCCCGGCGCAGCCGTTTCCTGACCTGCCGCAGCAGCTCATCCCGACCCGCGCGCCCGAGATCATCGACCCGCACCTGGGTCGCGTCCCGCTTCCCGCCCGCCGCGCCCACCGTCAGCACACGGAAGCCGCGCGCCTGGCTCCTGGCGATGAGCAGCGCCTTGATCGACATCCGGTCCACCGCATCCACCACATAATCGAACGTCCCCTCCAGCAACCGATCCGCCGAAGCTGCGGTGAAAAAAGCCACCTCCGGCGTCACCCGACACGCGGGATTGATGAGCGCGATCCGCTCCGCCAGCACTTCCACCTTCGGACGCCCCACCGTGCCATCGAGCGCCGGGAGCTGGCGGTTGATGTTGGTGACGCACACGTCGTCCATATCCACCAGCGTCAACGCGCCCACCCCCGAGCGCGCCAGCGCCTCCACCGTCCACGACCCCACGCCGCCCACGCCCACGACCATGACATGCGCGCGCGCCAGCCGCGCCAACGCGTCCGTTCCGTAGAGGCGTCCGATGCCTCCGAAGCGGTCCCGGTCGGCCACCGGCGGGGGAAGATCCATGAGAGTGCCCTCGGTCATGCGCGCCACTTTCATGAGGAAAGCCCGTTTGCCAAGAGGCGCCGCTCAACCGCCCGCCGGATCGCCCGGGAACGCACCTCCCAGCGCCGACCACGCAATGGCGAACGCGTTATATGCGCCATGCCCGACCATCGCGAAAACCAGCCAGTGGAACGCCTCGATGATCCGCGGCCGCCGGTGATGGCGCATGCCGTCGCGCCACGCCAAAGCCAGCCCGAGGGAAGCCACCGCCGAGCATCCCATGTGCATCGCCACGCAAACCGTCCACCGCCAGAGGATGAGCCCGCGCGTCGGCTCGTCGATCAAGACGTGGAGATAGATCAGGTTCTCGATCACCGCAAAGGACAGGCCTCCGGCCAGCCCGACGAGGAGGATTTGCGCCGGATGCTTGAACAAAAACGGCCGGATTTCGAGAATCGTCTGGGCGATGGCGGTTTTGGCGATCTCCTCCACGACCGGCGCGAGAAACACCGCCGCCAACATCCCGAAAAGTCGATGCGCGAAGCCCATCGACCCCGAAAACGCCCCGATGACGCCCCACGGCCCGGCGGCCAACGACACCAGCAGCACCGTCAACCAGCTTCGCCCCCACGTGGTGCGCCGCTGCCCCTCGGCCAGCCACGACGCGTAGGTGACGGCGTCCGCCTCCGGGCTGCCGGCCAACTCGCGCGCGGTGGTCGGCTCGTCCCACACACTCATCGATTCCTCCGCGGTTGCACCATTCCTCGCTCCGGGCAGAGGCTCGACCGGATCCATCGGCGGAGACTCCGGCCGCGCCGAAAACTGCGGCTCGGCGGTCACGTCATGCATCGCTTCACGCCCCCGCGGCGGCCGGACGGGATCGGGCGAAGGAACGCTCATAGCCCCTCCTCACGCGCCGGCCGGCCGGCGATAGGCCGTGCCCGTGGCCAGCAGCGACACGGAGGCCGCCTTCTGCCGGGCTTGCGCGCCGGCGGTGGTGCCGGTGATGTCCGCCCACTCGATCCGCAGGTTGCACACCGCGTCGTAGCCGGCCGCGCGCGCCGCTTCAAGCAGCCGCAGCGTCACCTCCTCGCGGGTCCGCTCCGCCAGATCGCGATAAAACCCCAGACTCCCCCCGATGATTTTTTTGAGATTGCTGGCGAAGGTCATGAAATAATCGGCCGAATACACCGCCTCGGCCACCAGCATCGTCGGCGGCGCGGTGCGATCCACCCCGCCGGGAAACGTCTTGATGTCGGTGAGCAGCATGCCCGCCAGCGCCGCCCGCCGCCGGGCCAGTTGCTTGCGATGCCCCGCGCGCCCCACCGCGCCGATGACGCCGAGCACCACCGGAATGGAAAACGACACCAGCATCAACGCGATCGTGATGACCGCGGCGATGATCCCCTCTTCACCCGAGGTCTGACCTTGGGTCTGGGCTTGGAGCAGGAAAAAGTGAGATGACATGGTCGCCCCTCCTGGAAGTTACGCCGCCGGCTGCACGAGCACCGCCGTGCCATAGACATACAGTTCGGCCGCGCCGGCGGTGATGGCGCTGGTGCTGTAACGCACATTGACCACGGCGTTCGCCCCCAATTGCTGCGCCTGGGCCAGCAGCCGTTCCATGGCTTCGCGCCGCGCCTCGACCAGCAATTCGGTGTAGCCCCGCAACTCGCCGCCCACCAGGTTTTTCAATCCGGCCGCGATGTCGCGCCCCAGATGCTTGGCCCGCACGGTATTGCCCTGCACCAGCCCCAGCACACGGGTGATCTGGTAGCCGGGAACGGCTTCGGTATTGACAACGATCATGGGTTTGCGTTGGAAATGAGACTCCGCGATGACGCGCCGGGAAGGCCGCCACCATCACCGCGAAGATGACGGAGCCGCCCACGTCTGGCAAGAGCGAAACCAGAGACATTTCTGACGCGCGGCCAAGTTCCTCCTCAAAGACCCCAAACAGGTTCTCCGGGGGATTTTGGGTCGCGCCAGATGCCCTTGGGAAGAGGTGCGTATTTGCATTATCACGCGCGGCAACAAGCGAATAGAGGCGTATCGGATTTTTACCGCATGCTGCGCGCGTCCTCTAAAATCGAATAACTCGCTTGAAATCAGCATTCTCATCTGGTGCGAAGTCCGGGACTCGAACCCGGAACCAACGGCTTAAAAGGCCGCTGCTCTACCATTGAGCTAACTTCGCCCGCCATGCGCGAAGGACGTGGGTCCCGCGCGGGGAGCGGGGACGCTTAACCATGCCGCGGGCCATGGCAAGCGGAGAATCGCGTCTTTTCACGCGACGCGTCGCCGCGCGTTCCGGACGCGTCGCCGCCATCAGGCCTGGGCGCGGGGCAGGGCGCGCACGGCGCCGACAGTGATGCCACCATCCACAAAGAGCGTCTGGCCGGTGACGTAGGCGCTGGCGTCGCTGGCGAGGA
>CAZQUC010000114.1:0-11283 GCA_964596095.1 uncultured Enterobacteriaceae bacterium | reverse complement strand
GCCTCGCTTGCCCTGGGCTGCGATGTGACGCCCCTTTGGGGCTAAACAGATACCTGCGGAGGTGAGGGGCTTGCCCCTTGAGGTGGGGGAGGCTGATCAGCCATCGCCGGGCATCCGTTTTCCGGGGGGTTGTCGCGTCCCTTCCGCTTCCGACTCACCGGCAAGCCGGTGAGCTGGAAAGCGGAGGCAAGCCTCCGCACTCCAAAAGTCCGCTCAACATGGCAAGCGAGCGGATTTTCAACAGGCCGGTGTTCCTATTGGTGAGGCGCTTCGGGCTGCGGCTCGAGGATGGTGCCGTATTGGCGGAATTTTTCGTAGCGGGCGGCGAGGAGGGCGGTGAGATCAAGCTTCTCCAATTCCTCCAGGTGAGCGAGCAGCGCTTTCCGTAGCGCCTTGGCGGCGCCGTCGTGGTCGCGGTGCGCGCCGCCGGAGGGTTCGGGGATGACTTGGTCCACGATGCCGAACTCTTGCAAATGCCGCGCGGTGAGGCGCATCGCTTCGGCGGCTTCGGGGGCGTGCTGGCGGTGCTTCCACAAGATGGCGGCGCAGCCTTCGGGGCTGATGACGGAATAGTAGGCGTTTTCCATCATGAGCACGCGGTCGGCGACGCCGATGCCCAGCGCGCCGCCGGAGCCGCCCTCGCCCAGCACCACGGCGATGACGGGCGTTTTCAGGCGCATCATTTCGCGGAGATTGAAGGCGATGGCTTCGGCGATGTTCCGCTCTTCGGATTCGATGCCGGGAAACGCGCCGGGGGTGTCGATGAGGGCGATGACGGGCAGGCGGAATTTTTCCGCCAGGCGCATGAGGCGCAAGGCCTTGCGGTAGCCCTCCGGATGGGCGCTGCCGAAGTTACGTTTGAGGTTCTCCTTGGTGTCGCGTCCTTTCTGGTGGCCGATGACGACACAGCGGCGGCCGCCGAGGGTGGCGAAGCCGCCGGGCATGGCGTTGTCATCGCCGAGATGGCGGTCGCCGTGGAGTTCGACGAAATCGGTCATGCAGCGCTCCACATAGTCGAGCATGAAAGGGCGCGCGGGATGCCGGGAAATCTGCACGCGCTGCCAGGAGGTGAGATCGCGGTAAATTTCCTCGCGCTTTTCCTGCAATTGCCGCGTGATGGCTTTGACCTGGTCGGTGACGTCCAGGTCGTGCTCGGCGGAGTCGCGCTGCAATTCCTCCAGCTTGGCCTCCAGTTCGGCCAGCGGGCGTTCGAATTCGAGCGGCTGGATCTTCATGATCATGGTCGTGAAAAAATGGGAGTGGACGGGAAAATCTCGAGGGAGGCGTCGCAATGTGTCACGTTTTCGGATAAACTCAAACCTCCGGCGACGGTAGGCGGCTCCGCTTTCAGTCGCCGATCACCACCGGTGTGCCGGGTCTCAAAATGAGGCCGAGTTCCTCCACATCCGGCTCGGCGAGATATAGCGCGGGGCGGCGCGAGGGTTCTTCCGCCGGAGCCGTCGTCGAGGGGGGCGTCGTTTCGTCGGGAGTGGCCGCGGCGGGCGGGGCGCTGATGAGGATGCCGGGCCGTCCCGGCCGGGAAGTGGTTTGCAGGGTTTTGCGCGCGGAGGCGTAGAGGGGATCCGAGGGCAGGACTTTCTTCTCGCCCACCCAAGCGGCTTTGTCCTGAATTTGTGTTTTGATGAGGCGGGTCGAAGGGAGGTTCAGGCCTGTGAGGCGATATTCCTTGAAAAAAACGGGTGGTCCGCCCGTGGCGATGGGTTTTTTATTGAGGGTCAGAAGCTGGTCCTTCCGGCTCACTTCGATTTCGAATTGCAGGCTTTGGTAGGTCAACCGGTCGCCGGGCTGCAAGGTCAGCGAGGTTAGGTTGTTGACCCGCACGAGGTAGGGCACGGTGGTGAGGCTGGCTTTTTCCAGCTTGAGCAGGGAATCGCCGGGCTTGACCACGTAGTCGCGCTTGCCCGGCAGCGGCGCGCGGGAAAAGAGCCGGTCGAGATTGATCTCGCCCAAGACCTGCCGGGCTTCGCGGGCGCGCGGTGAATCCGGATAGACGCGCACCAGGCGGTTGAGCTGGTCGATGGCGACGTCGAGGTCGCCTTCCTCCAGGCTGAGGCGCGCTTTGGCATAGGTGGGCTGGGCGGGGTCGGGCAGGGGGACGTCGCTTTTCCGAGACTCCCGTTGCTGCAACTGCTGGCGGGCCTCGCGTTCGGGTTGGTCCACTTTGTCATAGAACCACCACGCGGTCAGCAAGGCGCCGCCGAGCACAGTCAGGGAAAAAAAGAAGAGCAGGATTTTGAAACGCATGACCCGGCGAACGATGACGGCGGGAAAAAGTCACAACAACCCGCGGCGTTTGAAGTCGAAGATATTGATGCCCGAGGACTTTTGGATCATTTCCACCGTGAATTTCAAGAGGCAGATTTCCCAGGCGTCATCGACGCCCGAGATGACGGCGCTTTTGGGATTGCCCGAGCGCACGGCTTCGTCCACCAACCGGCCTTGCACGGAGTCGAGGTTTTCATGGACCAGTGATTCGGAGACTTCCGATTTGCGGAAGCCGAAGCCGTATTGCAGCAGGGCCGCGCTGGCGTGTTGGCCTTTGATCCACTCGTGGAAGGCCTCGGCCTGTTCTCCAAAACCCTCGAAATTGAATTCCTGGTAGGGCTCCGGGCGGAGGATGCGCGGGCGTTCGGCGGTGATTTTGCCGCTGCGGATGCGCACGTGGTCGATGTGGTCCAGCAGCTCGCTGATGAGGACGAAGTCGAATTCCGTGTTGCCGAAGGTATCGATGCGCCGGTCGGGCACATGAAGCACTTTGGTCATTTCCATCGCATAAACGACGTCGTGAGGCGGATAATTCACAAGGCTTGGAAACGGGAATGCGGGCTAGAGGCCCCAAGGGGAGGGTTCGATGGTGCCGTCCGGAAGCATCATGAGCGGCCCTTCGGTGTGGAAATTATTGCGTTCCATGAACCACGGCTGGCGGGACCACTCATAGGGTGTCTGCGGGCCCGCATCGAAAGGGGTGGGGGCGTAGGTGCCCTCGAAGTCATCGCGTTCTTCCGGCTTCATGTTGGCATTGCGCGCGCGCCGGTCGGAGGGGCACATCCAGTGCTTTTCGGTGAGGCCGTATTCCTTTTCCGGCAGCGTCTCCATCCACCATTGCCAATAGTCGGATTCACTCCGTTCCAGGACACTTTCGGGAAGTTGCGGCCAGTGACCGTGATCGGCGAGATAGACCCCGAACGCGCCATACAGGGTTTTGAGGTTGTTTTCACACGTCTGGCGTTCGATTTTCCCCTGCAATCGGCCGCGCGAAAAATCAAACAGAAACGCCGCGAGGATGGCGATGATGGCGATGGTGAGGAGCATCTCGACCAAGGAATAGCCGCGGGAGAGGGCGCGACGGCTTTCCCGGTGTTCGGCAATGGACGGACAGACATTCATGGCGGAGCCTGGTGCATGGAGAGGGAGGGCGGCGGGTCACATGATAGAGCGTTTATGCCGGGGCGGAAGCAAAAAAAAGCGGGTGGAACAACCACCCGCTTTTGAAATTCAGTCCAAAATCCGCTTAGAAAGAGAAAGCGCCGCCACCGGTGCCGGTGATGCTGTTGTTCAGGCCGCCGGCAGAGGGAGAGACGTTGTAAGTGACGCGGGAGCCGAACACTCTGATTTTTTCGGTGTTTTCAGGGTCGGGGAATTCGTTGTTGCCGCCGAAGCCGATGGTGATCCCATTAAGTGAGGGAGGGAGAGCTGGATCCTCATTCGGCACTTCATCGATTCTGATATCGAAGACCAAATCGGAAGCCCCCACAAAAGCGGCCTCCCCTTTGGCGCTGAAACGGATATTGGGAGCCGTGCTGGTGAGTTTGCCTTCCCATTGGGTATTGGCGATGCCCACCGGACCTGTGGCGGTAAGACCAGCCAAGTTATAGTTCCGGGGAGTGACTTCATTGTCATCCGGGTTGATAATAGGGGTCAAAGGAACGCTGATCTGTCCTCCGCCTCCGACAGGATGATCAACCAGCGGAGAGGTCGTCGGAATACGCTGGGTGGGCGAGCGATCATAGGCGGATCCGTTGGTGATGCCGGAGATGCTCTTGGATTGAAAATCAATATGCGCCAAGCAACTGCCCAAGAAAGTTCGGCCTTTATAATATACCACCGACGAATTGAAGGCACCCAGCTGCGCGCTTTCGTCGGAGGAAAAGCGGAAGATGCCCGAGCCGTTCTTCATGGTGATGATGCCACCGAAGATGCCGGTGACATGGTTGTCGTGGGTCCCGG
This sequence comes from uncultured Enterobacteriaceae bacterium, assembly GCA_964596095.1. Classification (GTDB taxonomy): domain Bacteria; phylum Verrucomicrobiota; class Verrucomicrobiia; order Verrucomicrobiales; family V1-33; genus CAJBME01. The sequence continues at coordinate 7,035 of CAZQUC010000114.1, read as the reverse complement.
CAGACCAAGGGCCGCCCACCCACGCCATTGCGGGGGTCACCTGCAGCGCCAGGACGGAGACAAAAGCGATCAGTTTTTTCATGGCGCGGTAGTTGTGACCCGGCCCGTTGCCGGAGGCAAGTGAAAAAGCATGATGGCGGAAAAAATTGCCCGGCGCCGGTTCCGGTGCCAAGAGAAGCCGGCATGTTGGCCGATTATCATACCCATACCCCCTTGTGCCGCCACGCGGAGGGATGGCCCGTGGAGCTGGCGGCGGCGGCGGTGGCTGCCGGACTGGCCGAGCTGGGGTTGTCCGATCACAGCCCGCTGCCGGAGCCGTTCGACGACTGGAGAATGTTGCGCGAGGAACTGCCTGAATATCTGGCAGCGGTGGAAGCGGCTCGCGCCGCGCACCCGGCATTGCCCATCCGGTTGGGTCTGGAGGTGGATTATTTCGCGGAGGAGGCGGGGCCGGGCGGGGAGGCGTGGATCCGCGAACTCTCCGCCGCCGCGCCGTGGGATTATCTGATCGGCAGCGTCCACTACCTGCCCGGCGGATGGGATGTGGACAATCCGAAGTGGCTCGGTCTCGGGCGCTGGGACGAGCAGCCGGTGGAGGAGGTCTGGCGCGCGTATTTCGACGCTTATGAGAAATGCCTGCGGTCCGGGTTGTTCGATTTTCATGCCCATCCCGATCTGGTGAAGAAATTCGGGCACCGGCCGCCGGGCGATCTGCGGCGCTTTTATGAGCCGGTGGTGCAGGCGGTGGCGGACACCGGCGCGCTGCTGGAGATCAATACCGCCGGATGGCGCAATTCCGCAGGGGAACAATACCCGAGCCGCGCGTTTCTGGAACTGCTGGCGTCCACCGGGACGCCGATTTTGATCAGTTCCGACGCCCACCGACCGGGGGATGTGGGGAGGGATTTTGAGCGCGCCCTGGCGTTGGCTTGGGAGTGTGGGTTCCGCAAGACCGTGCGCTTTCAGCAGCGGGAGCGGCGGGAGGTGCCGCTGGCTGGGGTCGGATGATAATGGACGAGATGGACGGCCACTCGGGGTGGCCGTCAGCCTTCCAATAATTCCTTGGCGGCGCGCTCGCCGGATTCGACGCCGCCGTTCATGAAGCCGCAGAATTCCTCGCTGGTGTGCTCGCCGGCGAAATGCAACCGGCCGTCCAGTTCCGGCGCGGCGGCGGCGGCGAAAATCCATGTCCACTGGCCGACCAAGGCGGAGGCATAGCTGCCGCGCGTCCACTTCATGCTCGGCCAGTTCATCATAACGCGGTGGCCGTCCAGCGCGGCCTTGCCGCCGGGGAAGACCTTCTCGAGCTCGTCGGGGAATTTCTCCAGCCGATCCGGCGCGAATTGCACGCCCGGCGTGCCGCCCATGAAATTGGTGAGGATGCCGCTGGCTCCGGTCTGGCCACGGCTGGTCTCCCAGAGCTGCTGAAAGGGCAGGTCGCTGATGACCGCGCCGTTGCAGAAGACCTCGCGGCCACCGGAGGGCGTGCGCCACGGCCGGCTCTTCGTGCCCCACATGACTTTCAGATTGGCGCCGTAAGTCATTTCGGCCAGGGCGCGTTTTTTCTGGTCGCCCAGCGGCAGTTCCTTCAACCCGGCCACCGTGCGGGCGAGGGTGAATGGGATCGCGCAGACCACGTGCTCATAGCTCCGTGAAACCTCGCCGTCTTTCGCTCGGAAGCCGAGTTTCAGTTTCGACCCTTCCTCCGCGATGCGGATCCACTGGTGGCCGGCATAGGTTTTCACCTTGTCTTTCAAGGCGTTGAAAACCGCCTGGGGCAGGCTTTCGTTGCCGCCTTTGATACGATGGGCCTCGTCGCTTTCGCCGAACATTTCGAAGCCATCGCTCGTGTCGGTGCCGATGATCTCGATAAGTGCCAGGGAGGATTGCTTGTCAGTATCAAGCCCGTATTCACAACAATACGCGACATCGAGCATGTCCACCAGCCATTGGTCCACACCGGCGCCGGCTTCGCGGAGATAGCCGCGCAGGTCGCGCTGGTCCAGGGCACGGGCCTTGTCGGTGTATTCCTCCTGCTCGTCCAGCAGCCCTTCGGCATCGGCGGCCAGCCGTTGCGCCAGCGGACCGAAGGCGGGGATCAAGTCCGCATCGGTGTAGATCTTCCCGCCGAAGTGATAGAAATCCACGCCCTGCTCGCCTTCCTTGAGCGGCTGGATGTCCAGTCCCATTTCCTTGCACAGGCCGATGAGCGCCTCGTGATTGGTATCCACCAGTTCACCGCCCAATTCGCAGAACATGCCGTCCTGGTTGAAGTCGCGTTTGGTGAACATGCGGCCGCCCCAGCGGTCGCTGCCCTCGTAGAGATGCACCTCCGCGCCGGCTTGCGAGAGCCGCAGCGCGCTGGTCAGCCCGGCGATGCCGCCGCCCACCACCGCCACCGGACCGTCGAATTGGCGCGGCGCAGGCGGGGTCTCTTGCGGCTCGGCGTCGTCGGGTTCTTGTCCGGACAACAGCGGCGCGGCCATCCAGCCCGCGCCCGCGGCGCCCAGTGTGCGGAGGAATTTCCGGCGTGACTCCTGATGCCCGTGTCGATGGGCCTGGCGCAAATGGCGGGTCAAAGCCCGGAAGAGCGGAGAACGTCCACGATTCATGAAGTGATAGGTAGGGATTGAAGGTTGCGGTGGTGGTGATGGAAAGAAGGAAAAAGGGAGGAAAGGCCGCCGGCCTCATTCGTCGTTGGTCGGGCCGACCGCGACGATCCAGAGCTTCAGGAAATTCATGATCTGCTGCTTGGTCAGCAAATTGGCATCCAGCGCATAAGCCACCTTGCTGGCGGAAGGAACGGGCTCCTCGCCGGCGGAGGTGAAGGTGTCTTCGTATTTCACCGTGCCGGTGAGCGCGGGGATGGAGTTATCCACGGCGAAGAAGGCTTCCTCGTCGGAGAGGTTGGCGAAGGCATCCGCCTCGGTGGTGGCGGGCTGGGCCTTGCCCTCGTTGAAGCGGAGGTTGAACTCATACTGGCCTTTGCCGTTGCTGGAGCGGTTGGGGTCTTCCACCCATTTGATGGAGCCGGTCACCACGTCGTTGTATTCCTTGCCGTTCAAGGTGTAGTGGAATTTCAACCCATTCGTCAGCCAATTGCCCGTTTCATAGTCGTAATCGAGATTGCCGTTGACGGTGGCGCGGGGATAGCTCTGCGCCGGCCCGGCCGCCAAGGTGACATTCTCAAACCGCATCGGGTCCGAGTTTTTGACCTCGAACTTGACTTCCTTGCCGCGGATTTGCCGCACGTAAGACATGACGCCGCCGGTTTTCTTGCCTTTGCCGTAAAGGTTGCCTGCGAAGTTTTCGGTGAAGGCCGGCGCGCGGCCGATGGCATCGATGCTGATGCGATGCCGGCTGTCTCCCGTGCCGCCGAGCGCATAAACGCCGTTGGTGTTGATCGGCACCGTGCCGACCCATTTGCCCACGGTTTTCTTCTGTGTCATGTCCGCGGGATTGACGACCCCGAGGTCGATGGAAAAAACGATCTGCGACGGCTGTTCGGTGCGTCCGAGCAGGTCCGACACGATCAAGGGATACCGCTCGATTTTGCCTTTGAATTCCGTGGTTTTCGCCACGCTCAAATTGACATCATAAACATCCTTCGCGCCTTTTTGCGGTTTGCCTTTGTCATCGAGACTGGTTCGCGAACCGAACGCGATCGTCACTGTGCCATTGATGGCCCCTGGTTGGGTGATAACTTCGGGCTCCTGGGCCTTGAGCGTGCAAGGGGCGAGGGCGAGCAGGCCGGCGAGGAGCAGGGTATTGGTTTTCATGGTGGATCGGTGGTGGTTGGTTTCTGCGGTGATGCGCAAAGCGCGCCCAATGATGGAGGCTCTGCGCGGTGTTGGATAATACAATTTGCCGGTGGCAATGGAATGCCTGCGATGAAGGCTCGTGAGGGGCGTCGGGTGGCGGGCTCATCGCAGCGGGTGGGGCCGGCTGGCGATTTTTCTGAAATTTTCACGTCGCGTTTCGCGAAAATCTGTCATACACATTTGCGAGACCCCCCGTTTTTGCTTTCCTGCGATGAGTCTTTCGGTGCTGGATCTTTTTACGATCGGGATCGGTCCCAGCAGCTCGCACACGGTCGGGCCGATGCGGGCCGGCCATCGTTTCGTGCAGCGGTTGCGCGAGGCGGGGGTGTTGGCTACCACGACGCGGGTGGCGGCGCATCTCTATGGCTCGCTGGCGCTGACCGGCAAAGGGCACGGGACGGACACGGCCGTGTTGCTGGGCTTGGAAGGGGAGACGCCGGAAGCGGTCGATGTGGAGACGGTGCCCGCGCGTCTCGCGCGCATTCGCGGGGAAAAGACGCTGCGGCTGGGCGGCGACCAGACCATCGCGTTCGTGGAGAAACGGGATCTGTTGTTTCACCGGCTCAAAAGTTTGCCGGAGCATCCCAATGGCCTGGTCTTCACGGCATTCGCGGCCGATGGCACGGAATTGCTGAGCAGGACATATTATAGTGTCGGTGGAGGATTTGTGGTGCCGGCGGGAGCGGTCGGGGCGACGCCTGGTCCGGCGAATGAGGCGCCGGCGCTGCCATTCGCCTATCGAAGCGGGGCGGAACTGCTGCGACTGGCGAGGACGCATGGCCTCAGCATCAGCGAGCTGACCTTGCGCAATGAAGCCGTCTTCCGCCCCGAGGCGGAAACGCGGGCGGCGTTGCGACGCGTATGGGAGGCGATGCGCGGGTGCGTCGAGCGCGGCTGCCATCGTGATGGCGCGCTGCCGGGCGGCCTGAAAGTGCCGCGCCGCGCGGCGAAGGTCTTGCGGGATTTGTCCGCTCGGCCCGAGGCCGCGTTGCACGATCCGCTGACCGCGCTCGACTGGGTGAGCCTGTGGGCGATGGCGGTCAACGAAGAAAATGCGGCCGGCGGGCGCGTCGTCACCGCGCCCACCAATGGCGCGGCCGGCATCATTCCCGCGGTGCTGCATTACTTGGTGCGCGTCCAGCGCGCGGAGAGCGACGACGCCATCGTCCGCTTCCTGCTCACCGCTGGCGCCATCGCCATTTTATACAAACTGAACGCCTCCATTTCCGGCGCGGAAGTCGGCTGCCAGGGGGAAGTGGGCGTGGCCTGCTCGATGGCGGCGGGCGCCTTGTGCGAAGCGATGGGCGGCACGCCCGCGCAGGTGGAGAACGCCGCCGAGATCGGCATGGAGCACAATCTCGGGCTGACGTGCGATCCCATCGGCGGGCTGGTGCAGATTCCGTGCATCGAGCGCAACGCCATGGGCGCGGTCAAGGCCATCAATGCCGCGCGGCTCGCCCTGCGCGGCGACGGCTCACACACCGTCTCGCTGGACAAAGTCATCGCCACCATGCGCCAGACCGGCGCCGACATGAGCACGAAATACAAGGAAACCTCGCGCGGCGGGCTGGCGGTCAATGTGACGGAGTGCTGATAAAAGGATGAAATAGGAAGGATGAAATAGGAAATTCCGGCAAGTTGCGCTTGCGTGCGGGAGGTGGGTTTTCAGAATGGCGGGCCATGCAACGCTTGCGCTGCGGCGTGATTTTGACGGATGCCTTTCTGGCGTGGCTGGAGGAGTGGCTCAAGGCCGAGGGCACGAGCCATGAGGCGCGCGTGCTGGCCTTTGAATATCTGCGGTGCAAAGACGGGCCGCGCGGCGGTGAGGCGTGGCTGGAGTGGTTCTGGGCCAAGCGCGCCGGGCTTTCCGAGCACAATCTGTTCCGCATCGGCGGGGTCGAGGTTTATCTCTCCCCCGGCACGCAGGCCGGCTTGAAATGGCGCTGTCTGGATGCGAAGGAAGGGCGCTTGTGGGTGAGATGAACGGGCGCGTGCCCGTGGCCGCCCCGCTCTTGTCCCCGCATGTCCGATCCCGGCTCGCTGCCCATTTACGAACTCCGCGCCGCGCTGGCCCGGGCGATGAGCCCGCGGCCGGGAGGCGCGCGCCTGCTCATCGAAGCGCCGACCGGCTCGGGCAAGTCCACGCAAATTCCGCGAATGCTGCTCAACGACGACTTGGTGCCGCAAGGCCAGATCGTCGTCCTGCAACCGCGCCGGATCGCGGCGCGATTGCTGGCGCGGCGGGTGGCGCAGGAGCAGGGCGGGCGTCTCGGCGCGGAGGTCGGGTATCAGGTCCGGTTTGAAAAAGCGGTCTCGGACCAGACGCGCATCCGCTTTGTCACCGAAGGCATCCTCTTGCGCGAATGGTTGCACGATCCGCGGTTGCGCCACGTCGGCGCGATTTGTCTGGATGAATTCCACGAACGGCATCTTTACGGCGATCTCACGCTGGCCCGCGCGCTCGACCTCCAGGCCACGACCCGGCCCGATCTCGCTGTGCTGGTGATGTCCGCGACGCTCGATGCGGCGCGGTTGGAGGATTACCTCGCGCCGTGTGAGAAGCTGGTGTCCGAGGGCCGCACGTATCCGGTGGAGATCACGTATTCCGCGCCGCGCGGCCTGACGGAGCCGCCGTGGGAGCATGTCGCTCGCGCCGGTGGACCGCTGGTGGCGCGGGACGGCGCGGGCGGGCATGGGCTCGTGTTCATGCCCGGTGCGTATGAAATCCACAAGACCATGGAAGCCCTGCGCCGGGAGAAATGGGCCAAGCCCTTTGAGATCCTGCCACTGCACGGTGAACTGTCGCCGGCGGAGCAGGATCGCGCGGTGGACCCTGATGGCCGCCGCCGGATCATCGTCGCTACCAACGTCGCGGAAACGTCGTTGACCATCGAAGGCGTCACCGTCGTCATCGACAGCGGGCTGGCCCGCCAGGCGCGGTTCGATGCCGCGCGCGGGCTGAATACGCTGACGGTGGAAAAAATTTCCCAAGCCAGCGCGCAGCAACGCGCTGGGCGCGCGGGCCGCACCGCGCCGGGCGTGTGCCTGCGGCTGTGGTCGGAGGCCGAACACGCGCGGCGTCCGGCGCAGGAGCGGCCGGAAATTCACCGGCTCGACCTTGCGGAAGTCGTGCTGACGTTGCTGGCCAGCGGCGTCAGCGATCTCGGCGCGTTCCGCTGGCTGGAAGCGCCCGAGCCGCGCGCGCTGGAGCGGG
>CAZQUC010000113.1:4775-11296 GCA_964596095.1 uncultured Enterobacteriaceae bacterium | reverse complement strand
CTGGGCCTGGTGGAGGATCTTTCTTTCGGCTACGTCAATGACGCTTCGCAACTCGCGCTGCGCGCCATTTTCTCCACCGACCAGACGCTGCGGCCGGAGGATGTGGTGGATCTCACCGCGCAATTCCCCGGCCTCCGCTCCTGCCTCATCCTCACCCCGGACGCCGTGGTGCCGGGCGTGGTGGAGGGCGAGGATGCGGTCGTGCGCCAGTTCCACGAACGCGCCGGCGGGTTGTTCACCAAGACGATCAGCCTCGTCCGCGAGTTGGATCCCGACGCGCGTGAGCAGACCTTCACCTTGCGCACACCGAACGGTGTGGTCAGCTTTTTCGCGGCCGGCGATGTCTGCCTGGCGGCGCTGCACGCCGAGCCGAATTTCCATCCCGGCGTGCGGGAAAAGCTCACCCTCGTCGCCCAATCCCTCGGGAAAATGCTCGGCGCGGCCTGAGCCGGAGGCGAAAATCAGGCCGCCGCGCGTGAATCCGACTTGTCACCCGGCGGGGCCGCGCGACACTATGCACGGAAGGAGCGGGACCGGCCGCTCCTTCGTTTTTTCCGGGTTTCCGGAGACGCCCCACCAGCCGACCACGACGCGATCATGTTTGTCAATCACGATACCCGCGAAGTCACCTTCAAGCTCGTCTATGCGGGCACGCCCGTGAGCGGCAAGACGACCAATCTCTGCTACATCCATTCGCGCATCGACGCCGGCCAACGGGGCGATCTGGTCTCGCTCGCCACCTCGGCCGACCGCACGGTGTATTTCGATTTCATGCCCGTGTCCTCCGTGCTCATCCAGGGCTACCGGACGAAATTCGTGCTCTACACCGTGCCCGGCCAGGTGCATTACGCGGCCACGCGCCAGCTCGTGCTCCGCGGGGTGGATGGGCTGGTCTTCGTCGCCGACAGCGCGCCGGAGCGGCTGGAGGAGAATCTCGACAGCGCGCGGTCGCTGATGGAGGACATCAAGCACAGCCGCATCGCCTTCGACCAGCTCCCCTTCGTCCTGCAATACAACAAGCGCGACCTGTCCAATGCCGTGCCGCGGGCGCAGATGGATTACCTGCTCAACCGCAAGCCGAATCCCTTTCCGGTGTTTGAAACCGTGGCCACGCGCGGGGTCAATGTCTTCGCCTGCCTCAACGCGGTGTCGCAGCTCGTGCTGAAGCGCTTCCACACCCAGTTGCCCGGCGCGCCCGCGCCGACTCCGGCGGCGGCCGTCACGCCTTCCACCACCACGGCCGCGGCAGCCGAAACCGCGACCCGCCACCGCCAACCGCCCGGCCCGTCCTCCTCGACCTCGGAACCCGCCATCGCGTCATGACCGGCTTGTGGTGCGAGCTTTCCACGGACAGCGCCCGCGCCATCCGGGGGCTGCTCATTCGTTTGGGAAAGGAATCCGAAGCCCGCTACACCGCGCTGCTGCAAGACAGCGGGCTGGTGCTCTGCGACGCGGGCGACGCCGCCTACCGCGATGCCGGCGAAACCGGGGCGCTGGCCTCGGGCACGTTCTTCGCCGCGCAGCAGCTCGCCCGGCGCTTGCAGGAAAACGATTTCACCGGCCTGCACTATGAAGGCGCGGACCGCCATTTCCTGCTCGCCCCGGCCGGCGCCGACACGCTGCTCTTTGTCGTCTTCGGTCCTGAAACCCGCCCCGCCATCGTCCGCGCCTGCGTCCGCAAAATCCTGCCCGATCTCGTCACGGAACTCGCGCATCTCGGGCGGGAGGGATGAGCGGACGGGAAAAACTCTCCCGCGCCGGGACGGGAAACGTGTCCATTGCCCGATGAGCCACCGTCGCCGTCTCTTTTTCATCCTCGCGCTCTGGACCGCCGCCGTGCGGTTCAGCGGAGGGCAAGCGCCGCTCCCTCCGGCGATCACGGTCGAGGAAACCAGGACGCCGGTCTTTGCCGGCTTCCGGCCTGCCGATGATGAATCGACGCTGGAACACCCGGAACCGCTGGCGAACTTCCGGCTGCGGTTCGCGTATCGCCTGCCCGCTCCAGGCAGCGCCCTGGCGGTGCGGCTACACCCGCGGCGCACGCTGGACCTGCCGGCGGCAAGCGCGGGTTCGTGGCAGACCGTGGATCTGCAATACGAGCAGCTTCCGGGTCGCGCGGCTTCCTTCAGCGCCACGATCGACGGCCGTCCCTTCGTTGAGGACGAAACCATTCCGGAAGCTGAAGGCCACGAGGCGGCGCCGGCCCGCGCCACCTTCGCGCAAGGCATCCCCGGCGTGCCCACCACCCTGGCCCTGCTCGCGCGTGGCGGCGCCGAAATTCGCGACGCCTGGGCACAACCGCTGGCCGAAGTCGATCACGCCAGCCTCATCGCGCGCTGGGGCCGGGAGATGCTGGCCGAGGGGCAAACGATTTACCAAACGCTGTGCGTGACCTGCCACGGCACGCTCACCCAGGAAGGCTCGCTGCCTACCTCGCGGCAGTTGCACCGTGAGCCGTTCAAGAACGGCAGCGATCCGTTCCGGATGTTCCAGACGCTCACCCAAGGTTACGGCTTGATGCCGCCGATGCCGCCGATGCCGCCGATGCCGCCCTTCTCCGCGGCGCAACGCTACGCGGTCATCCATTACGTGCGGGAAACCTTGCTGCGCCCCGCCAATCCGGGCGAATTGTTCCCGGTGGACGACGCCTATCTCGCCGCGCTGCCACGAGGAATGCGCACCGGCCGGCCGGCGGACGCCGCCGAGGATCGCACCCCGCCGTATGAGCGCATGAATTTCGGCCCGGTGTTGAACGCGACCTATCAAGTCGATGCCGGCACGCCGGCCGCGCGGGCCAATTTCGCCTACAAGGGTCTCGCGGTGCGGCTCGATCCCGGCGAAGGCGGCGTCTCCCAAGGCCGGGCTTGGCTGGTGCACGATCATGACACGCTGCGGGTGGCCGCGGCGGTCACCGGGTCGTTCGTCGATTGGAAAGGCGTGGCTTTCGATGGGTCGCATGGCACACATCTCAGCCTCACGGGTCGCCGGTGGCTCACCAATCCGCCCGGTCCCGGCTGGGCCGAGCCGAAGACCGGCTCATGGGAAGATCCGCGCTTCCACGGTCGCGATGGCCGGCCTTACGGTCCGCTGCCGCGCGACTGGGCCCGCTACGAAGGGATGTATTTTCACGGCCCGCATGTGGTGCTGCGTTACACGGTCGGCGACGCCCGCGTGCTCGACGCCGCGGAGCCGGCGGCGGAAAGCCCCGACGCCCTTCTCCGCACGCTCAACATCGGCCGCTCCCGCCACGATTTGAGCCTGCGCCTCGCTCCTGAGACGGACGCCCTCGAAGTGCGCGTGCTCGGCAGCGACGCGGCCCGTGTGGAAAACGAAGGCGGCTTTCAGGTGCTACGCCTCCCCGCAGCAGCCACCCCGCTGAAACTCCGCCTCTGGATAGCCTCCGCTGAAAGCCGGTCCATCGAGTCCAACCCGTCCATAACTCCCACCCTCCCCCTCGACCTCTCCTCCCTGACCCACGGTGGCCCCCCGCGCTGGCCTCACCCCGTGGCCACCCAAGGCGCCAATGCCCCGGACGACGACGGTCCTTTCGCCGCCGACGTCATCACGCATCCCGAAGGCGCGGCCAATCCCTGGCATTCCTGGATGCGGCTGACCGGTTTCGATTTCTTCGCCGACGGCGAACGCGCCGCCGTCTGCACTTGGATGGGCGACGTCTGGATCGTCGAAGGCCTGGCCCGCCAGCCCCTGGGCGAACTGACCTGGCGGCGGATCGCCACCGGCCTGTTCCAGCCGCTGGGCTTGAAAATTCTCGACGACACCATCCACGTCTGCTGCCGCGACCAGATCGCGCGGCTGCACGACCTCAATGGCGACGGGGAGATCGACTTCGTGGAATGCCTCAACAACGACCACCAGGTCACCGAACATTTTCACGAATTCGCGATGGGCTTGCAGGCCGACGCGGCGGGCAATTTTTACTATGCCAAATCCGCCCGCCACGCCTTGCCCGCGGTCGTGCCGCATCACGGCACGCTCCTGCGTGTGAGCGCCGACGGCTCGCGCACGGACATCCTCGCCACCGGCTTCCGCGCCGCCAATGGCGTGTGCCTTAATCCCGACGGCACCTTTTTCGTCACCGACCAGGAAGGCCACTGGATGCCGAAGAACCGCATCAACCTCGTGCGCGGCGAGGGACCGTCGGAGTTCTTCGGCAACCTTTTCGGCTCCACCGACGTGACCGATCCCTCCGATAACGCGATGCGCCAGCCCTTGGCGTGGATCACCAATGCCTTCGACCGCTCGCCCTCCGAATTGCTCTGGGTGCCGCCGGACGCGCAGTGGGGGCCGCTCAACGGCTCGCTGCTCAATCTCAGCTACGGCTACGGCCGGATTTACACCGTGCCCTTCGCGACGGTGAAGGGCCAGCCGCAAGGCGGCCTTTGCGCGCTGCCGCTGCCCGCCTTTCCCACCGGCGTCATGCGCGGCCGCTTCCACCCGCGCGACGGCCAGCTCTACGCCTGCGGAATGTTTGCCTGGGCCGGCAACCAAACGCAGCCCGGCGGCTTCTACCGCGTGCGCTTCACCGGCCGGCCCGCGCTGCAACCGATCGCGCTGCATTTTGAAAAAGGCGCCGTGCGCCTCGGCTTCAGCGATCCGCTCGACCCCGCCACCGCCACCGACGCCGCCCGCTATGCCGTGAAAGCCTGGGACCTCGGACGCTCCGCCAACTACGGCAGCCCCCATGTGAACGAGCACGCGCTCCCCGTCACGCGCGCCGAGTTGCTCGACGACAAAACCCTGCGCCTCCACCTCCCCGGCCTGCATCCCACCCGCGGGCTGGAAATCCACTGCCGCCTCCGCTTCCCCGACGGCCGCGAAACCGAACGCGTCGTGCATGGCACCATCCATGCGCTCTAACGGCGACGGCCGATGGTGGCACTCACCGCGACCGGGCCGCTACACTAGCAGCTCCGCGATCTGCACCGCGTTGAGCGCCGCGCCTTTGAGGAGCTGGTCGCCCGCGACCCAGAAGGCGAGGCCGTTGTCGAGCGCGGTATCGAGGCGCAGGCGGCCGACCGCGCAGTCGTCCTGCCCGGCGACATCGAGCGGCAGGGGGTAGCGCTTGGCGGCGGGATCATCGACCACCCGCAGTCCCGGCGCGGCGGCGAGCGCGGCGCGGGCGGCGTCGAGGCTGACGGGCTTGGTGAATTCCGCGTTGACCGCCACACTGTGGGCGCGGAAAACCGGCACCCGCACACACGTCACCGAGGCGCGGAAGGCCGGATGGTGCATGATCTTGCGCCCCTCGTTTTCCATTTTCAACTCCTCCTTGGTGTAGCCATTTTCGAGGAAGGAATCGACATGCGGCAGGACGTTGAAGGCGATCTGGTGCGGATAGACCGAGGGCGGCGTGGAGAGGCGCGCGTCATCCCAGGCGCCGGTTTTTTCGCGCGCCCATTGGCGGGCCTGCGCGGCCAGCTCCTCGATGGCCTGCGCGCCGGTGCCGCTCACCGCCTGGTAACTGCTGGCCCACAGGCGCGTCACGCCGAAGGCCTGGTGCAGCGGCCACAGCGCCATCAGCGTCACCGCGGTGGTGCAGTTGGGATTGGCGATGATGCGCTTCGACGCCTGCCGCGCATCTTCGGGATTGATCTCGGGCACCACCAACGGCACCTCGTCGTCGAGCCGGAAGGCGGAGGAATTGTCGATGACCACCGCGCCCGCCGCCGTCGCCGCCGGCGCGAAGGTCTTGGAAATGCCGCCGCCGGCGCTGAAAAGCGCGAAGTCCACGCCCGCGAACGAGTCCGCGGTCAATTCCTGCACCACGAGATCCCGGCCTTTGAAAGGGAGCGTCTTGCCCGCGGAGCGGGCGCTGGCCAGCAAGGTCAGCTTGCCAACGGGGAAATGTCGGCGTTCCAGGCAACGGATCATCTCGACGCCGACCGCTCCGGTGGCGCCCACGATGGCAATGTGAGGTTGTGATTGACTCATGAATGTGATTGGGTTTTCAACATGCCCGCCAGCAAAAAAGCCGCCCCAGCTCGTCCATCCGCCCGTTCCGGGTCGGGAAAGAAGCCCGCGCGTTCCGCGGCGAAACAGCCCGCCCGCCTCAAGATCGTGGTCGAGGTGGGGAAACAGCGACTCCGGCTCTGGCAGGGGCGGAAAGTGCTGCGGCGTTGCGTGATTTCCACCTCAAAATGGGGGATCGGCTCCACGCCCGGCAGCAACCAGACGCCGCTGGGCCGGTTGCGCGTCGCGGAAAAGCATGGCGCCGGCACGCCCTTCGGCACCATTTTCAAAAGCCGTGAGCCGGTCGGGCGCTGGTCGCCGGACGATCCGCCGCTGGAGGAAGACCTCATCACCAGCCGCATCCTCTGGCTCGAAGGGCTGGAGGAGCAAAACGCCAATACCTACGAGCGTTACATCTACATCCACGGCACCAACCAGGAGCACCTCCTCGGCCAGCCCTACAGCCACGGCTGCGTGCGCATGAAAAATGAGGACGTGATCGAGTTGTTCGACCTCGTGCCGGTGGGGACGGAAGTCGTGGTGAAGGAGTA
>CAZQUC010000113.1:0-4675 GCA_964596095.1 uncultured Enterobacteriaceae bacterium | reverse complement strand
GAATAATCCCCGCGTAAGACACGCGCCATGTGGAAAGGACGTTTTGCCAAGGAAACCAGCGGGTTGGTGCAACAGTATGGCGAGTCGGTGTCGTTCGACTGGCGGCTGTTCGCGCAGGATATCCGCGGGTCGATCGCTCATGCCAAGGCGCTGGCGCGCGCGAAGATTCTCACCGCCGCGGAATTGCGCGAGATCACGGAAGGGCTGCGCGGCATCGAGGCCGACATCCGCGCCGGCACATTCGAGTGGAAGGCGTCGCTGGAGGACGTGCACATGAATATCGAGGCGGAATTGACCCGCCGCATCGGCGCGACCGGAGCGAAGCTCCACACCGCGCGCAGCCGCAATGACCAAGTCGCCACCGACGTGCGGCTGTATTGCCGCGACGAAACCGCGCTGGTGCTGGACGGACTGGCCGCTTTGCAGCGCGCCTTGGTCGCGACCGCCGACGCCCATGTGGAAGTCATCCTGCCCGGCTACACGCATTTGCAGCGCGGGCAGCCGGTGCTCTTCGCTCACCATTTGCTGGCCTATGTGGAAATGCTCGCCCGCGATGCCGCGCGCTTCCAAGATGCGGTGGCGCGTCTCAACGTGTTGCCGCTCGGCAGCGGCGCACTGGCCGGCTCCACGCTCGCGCTGGATCGCGCCTTCGTCGCGAAGGAGCTTGGGTTCCGCGAGGTCAGCCGCAACAGCATGGATGCGGTGAGCGATCGCGACTTCGTCGCCGAGCTGCTCTTCGCCGTCGCGCTCAGCGGCGTGCATCTCTCGCGGTTGAGCGAAGATCTCATCCTCTGGGCGAGCGCGGAGTTCGCCTTCATCACGCTCGACGACGCCCACACCACCGGCTCCAGCTTGATGCCACAGAAAAAGAATCCCGACGTGGCCGAGCTGACCCGCGGCAAAACCGGGCGGCTGGTGGGCAATCTCGTCGCGCTGCTCACCACGCTCAAGGGCCTGCCCATGACCTACAACCGCGACCTCCAGGAGGACAAGGAGCGGCTCTTCGATTCGCTCGACACCCTCAAGCTCGCGCTTGCCGTCAACGCCGAGATGATCGCGGCGCTCAAGGTCAATGCCGCCACCACGCGCGCCGCCGCCGCCGACCCCTTCTTGCTCGCCACCGACCTCGCCGATTACCTCGTGAAAAAGGGGCTCCCGTTCCGGCAGGCGCACGAAGTCATCGGCAAGCTCACCGCCTTCTCGCTGGCCGAGCAGCGCGGCTTTCCTGAGTTGAAGCTGGAGGAGTTCCGCCGGTTCAGCGACCTCTTCTCCCGCGACGTCTTCCGCGTGCTCGATCTCGACACCGCGCTCGCCGCCCGCACCGCCACCGGCGCGCCGTCGCCGGCCCAAGTCGGGACGCAGTTGGCGCATTGGAAAAAAGCGTTGGGCTTGGTGAAGCCACGCGCGACGAAAAAGCCTGCGAAGAAATCATCCAAAAAAACGGTATAAAATTTAACCGCAAAGAACGCCAAGAGAACGCCATCAAGGATCCGTTGCCAAGGAACGAGTGAGACCCGCTTCATCCGCCAGCGCGTGAAACGTCGCCCTTGGGCTCACAGCTTAATTTCTTTGTGCTCTCTGTGTTCTTTGTGGTTGTTTCACGGTTGTCAGTCTCATGGCTAATTTTCTCAAACGGCAACGCTACGCCCTCGAAGCCGCCGTGGTGCGCGCGGCAGGGTGGGGAGTGCCGCGGCTTTCCCGGCGCGCCACGCTCGCCTTGGCCCGCTGGCTCGGGCTGGCGGCCTACGTCCTCGATGCGCGCGGGCGGCGGACCGGCCGCGAAAATCTGCGCGTGGTTTTCCCGGACCGGGACGACGACTGGCGCGAGGCCATCCTCCAGCGCAGCTTCCAGTCCTTCGCCGGCACGATGATCGATCTTTTCTGGGGGCCGAATCTCACCCCGCGCAATTGGCAAACGTGGATGTCCGTGGCCTATGACGACCCGATCAATGGCCCGCGCGACGCCGAGCACGGCGCGATCTGGTGCTGCCTGCACTATGGCCGGTTCGAGTGGATCGCGCGTGTGATGCCGTATCGCGGTTATCCGACGATGCTGGTGGCGCAGGATTTCAAAAACCCCGCGCTCACCCCGCTCGTCGCCGCCCTGCGCGCGCACCACGGCCAGGTGGCGATCTCCTCGCAGGGCGCCTTGCTCAAGCTCTTCAAAAATCTCAAGCGCGGCGGCCACTCGGCGTTTCTCAGTGATTTGACCGTCAAGCCCGACCAAGCCGCCACCGTCATCCGCTGCTTCGGCTTGAAAATGAGCGGCGGCGTCATCCACGCTTCGCTGGCCCAGCGGACCGGCCGCCCCGTGATCCCGCTCGCCGCCCTGCCGCATCCCGACGGCACCTGCACGTTCCGCCAATGGCCCGCGCAACATTTCCCCCCGGAAGCCACGCCGCAGCAGATCGCCCAGCACGTGTGGGATCTGTTCGAGCCGCTCATCCGCGCCGAGCCCGAGCACTGGCTCTGGATGTATAAACACTGGCGCTATCTCCCCGCCGACACCGAAGGCCGCGCCTATCCCGCCTACGCCAACCGCTCGCAAAAATTCGACGCGCTGGAGGCGGCCGAACTCCGGGGCGCGTCCACGCCGGCCCGCGCCGCGCCTTGACACCCTGCACTCCCACGCGGATGAACTGCGGGTGAGCCACGCCAATTACCGCCACATCCCCCTCCGCGATCTCGACGCCGACGCCCTCCTCCAGCTCAGCAAGGACATGAAGCTGGCGCTCTTCCGCGAGGACATGCTGGAAGTGCAGGCCTACTTCCGCGAAAAGGGCCGCGAGCCGACCGACGTGGAGCTGGAAGTCATCGCGCAAACGTGGTCCGAGCATTGCAAGCACCGCATCTTCGGCGCGCGCATCGAGCACACGCTGAACGGCCGGACCGAAGTGGTGGACGGCCTGTTCAAGAGCGGCATCCGCGCCGTCAGCGAGCGCATCATGGCGCGCAAGCCGGGATTCGTGCTCGGTGCGTTCGTGGACAACGCCGGCTTCATCGCGCTTGACGACGAACGCGCCGTCTGCCTCAAGGTGGAAACCCACAACCATCCCTCCGCGCTCGAACCCTACGCCGGCGCCAACACCGGCCTCGGCGGCGTCATCCGCGACATCCTCGGCGCGGGCAAAGGCGCCAAGCCCATCGCTTCGCTCGACGTCTTCTGTTTCGGCCCGCCCGATACGAAGCCCGAGGACATCAAGGCCAAGGACGTGATCCATCCGCTCGGCGTCATGCGCGGCGTGGTGCGCGGGGTGCGCGATTACGGCAACCGCATGGGCATCCCGACCGTCAACGGCGCGCTGCAATTCGATCCCAGCTACACTTACAATCCGCTCGTCTTCTGCGGCACCGCCGGCGTCATCCCGCGGGCGGACATCGCGAAGGAAATGCGCGCGGACCTCCAGATCGTCGCCGTGGGCGGCCGCACGGGGCGCGACGGGCTGAAAGGCGCGACCTTTTCCTCCGTCAGCCTCACCACCGACAGCCATGCCGAAGACCAGAGCGCGGTGCAGATCGGCAATCCCATCGAAGAGAAAAAAGCCAGCGACCTCATCCTCCACGCGCGCGCCGAGGGGCTGATCGTCTTCGTGACCGATTGCGGCGCGGGCGGCTTTTCCAGCGCCGCGGGCGAAATGCTCAGCGAGGTCGGTGGCGAGTTGTTTCTTGAGCGCGCGCCGTTGAAAGAGGAAGGCCTGGCGAGTTGGCAGATTTTCCTCAGCGAAAGCCAGGAGCGCATGGTGCTGGCCGTCGAGGAAAAAGACCTGCCGCGCCTGCGCGAACTCGCCGCCATGTATGAGACCGAACTCGCCGTGCTCGGCCACAGTGACGGCTCCGGGCTGCTGAAAGTCTGGCACCACGGCGAGCGGGTCGTGGAACTCGACTGCCAACGGCTGCATGAAGCGCCGCGCCGGCACCTGAAGGCCGAATGGACTGAAGGGACAAAGAGGACGAAAGAGGGCGTAGGCGTCCCGCCGGCCCGACTCGCACCCGACGCCACCGTCGGCGAAACGCTGCGCGCGCTGCTCGCCGATTTCGCCATCTGCTCACGCGAGCCGATCATCCGCGAATACGACCACCAGGTGCAGGGCAACACCGTGCTCACGCCCTTGGCCGGCGCGACCGGTGACGCGCCGCAGGACGCCGCCGTGGTCCGCATCGATGGCAGCCCGCATCTCGTCGCGCTCGGCTGCGCGCTCCTGCCTGAGTGGGGCAAATACGACCCCCGCCTCGCCGGCCTCGCCACCGTCGATGAATGCGTGCGCCAACTCGTCGCCGCCGGCGCCGATCCCGACCGCCTCGCCCTGCTCGACAATTTCTGCCTCGGCAACCCCGACGACCCGCGCGAACTCGGCGCGCTCGTCGAAAGCGTCAAAGGCCTCTGCGACGCCGCCGAAGCCTACGGCGCGCCCTTCATTTCCGGGAAAGACAGCTTCTACAATTTCTTCCAAACCGACGACGGCCCCGTCAGCATCCCCGTCACCGCGCTCGTCAGCGGCCTCGGCATCGTCGAGGACAAGGCCCACGTCACCGGCGCCAGTCTCCGTCGCGCCGACAGCGACTTGTTCCTCCTCGGCGCGTGGCAGGACGCGCCCCGCGGTGGCAGCGTCGTGGCCCGCCTCACCGGCCAAGCCGGCCGCCACCCCGTGCCCGCCACCGACACGGCGGGAAATCT
>CAZQUC010000112.1:0-11379 GCA_964596095.1 uncultured Enterobacteriaceae bacterium | reverse complement strand
TGCCGTTCCGTCTTCAACTCGATTCCGGCGTGCCCGCTTACCGGCAGGTGATGGAGCAAGTGCGGCAATTTTTGGCGGCGAAGCTGGTGCGGCCCGGCGAGCAATTGCCGTCCATCCGCGAACTCGCGCGCAGCCTGGCGGTCAATCCGGGCACGATCGTCAAGGCTTACGCGGAACTGGAGCATGCCGGCGTGGTGGAGAGCCGGCACGGGCGCGGGTTCTTCATCGCCGAAGGCCCGCCCAAGCTGACCCGCGCCGAGCGCGAATTGGGCGTGCGGCGCGAGGCGCAACGATTCTGGATGGCGGTGAGTGAGGCGGGCCTGACTCCCGAACGCGCCGCCAAGCTGCTCGACGACGAACGCGCCGCCTTTTTCCCTGACGAGGAACCCTCCGGCACGCCTCACCGCTGACCTCTCTTCACGCCCCGCACCCCGACACCGTCATGATCGATTTTCACCAGCTTCATTTCCACTACCGCGACGCGGAACCGGTGCTGCGCGGTCTCACGTTCCGCGTGGAGCCGGGCGAGGTCTTCGGGTTGGTCGGGGCCAATGGCGCGGGCAAATCCACCGCGCTGGCGTGCTTGCTCGGGCTGGCCCGACCGGCGTCCGGCGCGGCCACGCTGGCGGGGGAAACGTTCCGCCACGCCCCGGCGGCCACGCGGGCGCGACTGGCCGCCGTGTTGCAGGACGCGCCGCTGGACCTGTCGCTGACTCTGACCGCGCACGGCGAGTGGCTGCGTCCGTGGCATCCGCGTTGGAATGCGGTGCGTCTGCCGCATCTCGCGGCGCGGTTCCAACTGCCGACCGACCGGCCGCTGGCCACGCTTTCCGGCGGCCAGCGTCGGCTCGCCGCGGTGGCGCTGGCGATGGCGGCGGAACCTGAAGCCCTGATCATGGACGAGCCGGCGGCCAATCTCGACCCCTGGAGCCGCCGCAAGCTGCTGGAGGAACTATCCGCCCTGCTCGCCGACCGACCGGACATGACCGTGCTCTATTCCACGCACTTGCTGCCCGATCTGGAACGTCTCGGAACGCGCGTGGGCTGGCTGGAAGACGGCCGCCTCGCCGCCGAAGTGCGCGTGGAGGAACTCGCCGCGCTGTGGCGGCACGTCACGCTGATCTTCGATCACGCCGTGCCCGCCGGGTTCGCGCTGCCCGGCGGCCTGCCCTTCGACGCGCGCGGCGCGGTGGTGAGCGGCCTCGCGCGGTTCGAGAGCGAGGCCGAGCGCGAAGCCTTTCTCCTCACCACCAACGCGGCGCGCGTTGAAGCCAGTCCGGTGAGCCTGGAGGAAATTTTCCTCCATTGGCGCGCGCACGCCGAAGCCGTCTCCGGTTCGCTCCCGCCCGGCCCAGCCTTTGTTCCCGCCACCCCCAGCCAGCCATGAATGCCGCCACTTTTTTCTCCGACGCGCCCGCGCCCTCGTCGGCAACGCCCGTCCTCACCCGCCGCACCGTCGAGCGCCAACTCTGGCGCGAGGAATGGCGTCGCCATCGGATGTTTCTGTGTCATAGCCTCGCGCTGTGGGCGTGGCTGTTTCTGGTTCCGGGCTGGACGACTCATGCGGAGTATTGTCCGCTCTGGTCGGTCTTATGGGCCGGGCTGCTGGCGTTGAAAGTCGGCGTTCATGATCTCCAGCACGGCGTTGATCCGTTGGTAAGGGTGCTGGCTCCGCCGATGACGACACGCTGGTCTCTCCGCGTTTCGTTCGTCATCCTTTTTACCGGCGTGTTTTTCACCGCCGGCTGGATGGCAAGCCATTGGCAATGGGCCGGTCATTTGTGGTCGTTGGTGGGGGATGGGTCATTCACGGGGCTGGGTCGTCAGTCATACACGATCATTCCTCCGCATTACGGAATGAGTGTCGCGTGCTTCACGGGCGTATTGGGACTGATGGTCGCGTCGCGGACGACGAAAGTATGGGGGGTTCTCCTTTATGCTGTTTTGATAGGAATGATAGCGTTGGTGATGGTGGTTGACCATGGAATGCTTATCAGAGCACTTCGTTACCTGACGTTTGGGGAAGGAACACGTTCCCGCGAATGGGAACCGGCTTTGAAATGGGGGGGCGTAATCCTGCTGGTGATGACCGGGATATTGTGGGGAGCCGGCGCATGGCTTTATGCGAGGAGGCCGCCGCTGGCATCGACGATGGCGGCCGAGGGGACTTCCCGATTGTGGATCGGTTTGGGGATTGCCGTCACTTCGTGGTTGGGATTGATCGTCGTGACGAGCCGATGGTGGGATGACGAAACCGGGTTGGCCATTCTCATGGTGGCGTGGTTTTGGCTGGCCCGCCCATGGCGCAAGCACCGCCCGCCGAAGAGGTGGCGGTGGTGGCTCGGCCGCGTGTGCTTGGTGTCAATGCTGGGGGTGGCGGGATGGCAAGTCTG
Source organism: uncultured Enterobacteriaceae bacterium (assembly GCA_964596095.1). Classification (GTDB taxonomy): domain Bacteria; phylum Verrucomicrobiota; class Verrucomicrobiia; order Verrucomicrobiales; family V1-33; genus CAJBME01. The sequence goes on along the minus strand of CAZQUC010000112.1, from coordinate 8,986 downwards.
GAGACATGTGACGACCTCCGTGTTGCCGATAGCTCAGGAACTCGAAGGTGAGTGGCCTCCTCCCGCGGAAAATCTGTCGGTGATCGCCGCGGAACCTTACGATTCTTCGTCTGGATTTTATTCCGCGACCACCATGCCGGAAGTCTATGATGTGATCGTGTGGATTCACTATCCCGGTGAAGTTTCCCGTCCCGTGTCGATCGCTCAAACATCGCTGCTTATCGATGAGTCTATCCAAAGTGGGAACTCATGGGAATTGAATGGGCTTTCTTTACCGGGAAGCATGCCCGGCTGGGAGAATATTCACGAATTCCTGGCAAAAGTGCGTGTATGGCCGGAAACGACAGGCTCCGGGCAGAGGAGGAACGCCACGCAACTTGTTTTCGAGATCAGCGTGGAATCCCTTGGACCTCCACCTCAGCCAATTTGGGTCCAGTCATCTTCTACACTCAAGGTTTTTTATAGTGAAACAGCGTTCCGCGCGGACTCCGCCTATGGCGCATGGCCTCTCCTCCACCGTCACGTTGGACGGCCTCCGGCCATGATGCTCGGCGCGCTCGTTCTTCCCCGAAAAGTCGGGACTGACCTTTCCCCTTGGAGCATGAGTCAATTTTTGGGTAAGCCAAGAGATTTGGTTTTGAACGGTCGCCCTCGACATTCCGTCGTCTATCAGAGCGGAGGATTTGGCATCCAAGGGTTGTGGCACCATCCTTGGATAGGGCTGAATAAATTGCTGCTCCCGATGCTCGCCGCGTTGCTGGCCATCGGGGCCTATGTCCGGCCGTCGGCACTGGCGCAATTGGGGCTGGTCTGCGCGCTGTTGCTGGTGCTGATTTGGGCGGATGGCGTCCGGTCACGGAAAGAAGCGGAGATCGCCCTCGATGCGCGCCACATCAAAGCGCAACGCGAATACGCCCGGGCTTTCGCGGAATCCAGCTACTTCCATGACTGGCGCGCGAGGTTGCGCTGGGTCGGCCAGGAAAAGTGACCCGGCGTTGTTTCTTTCGGCGCTTACCCTTCGCGGAACGTCCGGGCGAAATCGGCAGCTTTTTCCTCCAAGGCCGCGCCGCCGGTGAGGCGCGTGAAAAGACGCTCCAGGGAGACTTCGCCGTGCGCGGCGAGCAGGGCTTCGGGTGCGCCGTCGAGGACGAGGCGGCCGCGGTCGATGATGAGCACGCGGTCGCAGACGCGCTCGACCACGTCGAGGACGTGAGAGCTATACACGACGGTCTTGCCGTCGCGGGCGAGGGATTGGATGAGGGCTTTGAACCCGACCGAGGAATTGGCGTCGAGGCCGTCGAGCGGCTCGTCGAAGAAGATGACCGGCGGGTTGTGCAACAGGGCGGCGATGATGACGACCTTGCGTTTCATGCCTTTGGAAAAGGCGGCGAGGAGTTTACCGCGCAGGGTTTCCATCGGCAGATCGAAGAAGGCGGTGAATTGCGCGATGCGCTCCCGCGCGGCGGAGGGCGGCAGGCCGTAGAGCGCGGCGATCATTTCGAGGAACTCCAGCCCGGTCAGCGCCTCATACAGCGCGCCGGATTCGGGCACGAAGCCGACGCTGCGTTTGACGCCGAGCGGATCGGTCAACAGGTCGTGGCCACAGATTTCTGCCGTGCCGCTGGTCGGCGCCAACATGCCGGTGAGCATCTTGAGCGTGGTCGATTTCCCCGCGCCATTGGGACCGAGCAACCCCACGATCTGCCCCGCGGGGATTTCCAGCGAGAGGGAATCCACCGCCAGTTGGTCGCCGAAGCGTTTGCTCAGTTCGCGCAGCATGATCATGCGCCGCAGTGGTAGCCGTGGTCCGGTCCGGCACAAGGACGGGTGCATCACGAGCGACGGTCGGGTAGGGTGGGAGAGGCGCGCCACTCGTTCATTCGCTGGGGACGGTTTTTTCGCTTTCCTGGCGGTCTTCTTCCTCCTCCTCGGGAGGAGCCGGCGCGGGCGCTTCACCGCCGCCGTAGCCGAGGACTTCGACGGTGATGAGGGAGGGGAGGTCTTCGGTGACGGGGGCGGGCTCGGGACGGGTGGTGGGGACTTGGGCGGCGGCGCTGGTGGCGGCGCCGGCGGTGGCGCTGGCGGCGGTGAGGCCGCCGATGTTGGCGGAGACGACGGGCGCGACGGGGGTGCCGGTGCTGGCGCCGGCGACGCTGATGTTGCTGGTGTTGAGCACCTGGTTGGCGGCGATGCTGAGATTGCCGGAGACGCGGATGCCGGCGTCGCCCGCATCGACCACGCCTTGCGGCGCCATGAGATCGACGTTCCCCGGCGGCACGCCCGCGACGGTGGCGAGCACGCCGATGCCGCCGCCGGTGGCGAGGCCGGCGAGGTCGGTCTGCACCGCGCCGCTCTGTGGGTCGATGAGCACGCGCGTGGGAGGCGCGCTTTGCACGGTCTTGGGCGCGGAGCCGGCGGCGATGTCGCCGGTGGACGACCAGATGATTTCGTTGCCGCCGCGCAGGGTGAAGATGCGGCCGATGCCGATGGCGACGTTGCTATCGGTGAAGATGGAGATGTTGCCGCCGCTTTCGGTGATGATGCCGGGCGGGGACAGCGGATTGCCGATGAGGGTGTTGGCGAGGGCGAGGCCACCGCCGGGCGCGAAGAGGCTGATGTTGCCGCCATTGCGGGTGCGCACGTCGCGGCCGCGGGTGAGGATGTCGCCCGTGCCCGGTTGCGGGAAGAGCGCGGCGATGGCGGCATAGCCCAACTCGTAACCGCCGGCGGGCGCGCCGGCGGTTTCTCCATCGGTCTCGGCGAGGCTGGCCGAGCGGCCGGCGTCGCGCAGCACGAGGAAGAAGACTTCCAGCGCGATGCGCCGTTGCTCGGCGGGGGACAGGGCGTCGAACGATTGGCCGCCCATTTCGCCAGACAACTCCGCGAGCCAGGCCGCGCCTTGCGGTCCCTGGACGAATTGCGCGATGAAGGTATCAAAATCCAGCGCGCTCTCCCCGAGGTCGCCGACCCCGCCGAGGCCCGCGCCGGCGATGAGATGCGCGCCGCCGAAGGGCAGATAGGGATTGCGCGCGTTGCCGAGGCTGCTGAGGCCGGTGCCGGTGCCGTCGCTCAAGCCGTCGCCGGTGCCGAGATCGAGCGTGCGTCCGGCCAGCACCTGGAGGACGCCGGGACCGGTGATTTGCAGGTCGCCCGCCAGCGGTTCGCCGCCGCTGAGGGTGATCTGGCCGGGCAGCGCCGCCGCGACGCGACCGGGGGTATTGGCATTGTAGGGAATGATGTCGCGGCCGCTGGAGATGACGCTGGTGTCGTCGGCGCGCACGTTCTGCACGTAGAGCGCGACATCGGCGAGATCGCGGCCCGCGAAGACGCGCGCGGCTTTGGGCGAGAAGACGGTGAGGCCGGAAATATCGCCGGCGCCGGCGTAGAGGCGCAGCGGCTCGTCGTCATGGAGGTGCAGCAGGCCGGGCGCGTGGCGCGCTTGTTTGGTTTGCAGGACGGCTTGTTCGCCGACGGTGCCGCCGGATTCGGTGAGCTGGCGGTCGATGAATTCGAGGAAGCGCAACGAAATATCGGTGAGGCTGGCGGTGCCGGCGCTGATGCCCGCGACCGTTTGATAGGCGAAGGGCGAGGTGATGCCGGGCAGGGCGGCGGGGTTGGCGTCGGAGAGATTGACCCGCGCGGCATTCCACGAGAGATAGCGCACGGCATTGAGGGTGAGCGCGCCGTTGCGCTGGAAGCCGTCGATGGCGCCGCCCGCCAGCCATTCCAACGTGCCGGTGGGCGAGGGCGAGAGCGTGAAGTCGCCGGTGACGCGGATGTCGCCGCTGGGGGCGGCGACGCGCAGCGTGCCGGGCAGCAGCGAGGAGGCGGTCACGAAGGGCAGGACGTTGGTTTCATTGAGCCGCAGCCAGGGCTTGGCGAAGGAGGTGGACAAGGACGAGAGATGCAGCTTGTTGGCATACCACGCCTGCAACATCGACGTGGCGATGCCGCCGATGCCGACGCCTTGCCGCAGCGTGACATCGCCGCCTGCCGAGACGACCGTGACCGCGCTGTCCGGCGCGTAGGTGGAGAAATACGTTTTATACCAGAACGTGTTGTTGAGGCCGCCGGGCAGCAGGAAGGGATTCGCCACCGGACCGAGCAGCACGTCGCCGCGCGCGCTGAGATCGAAGGAGCCTTTGCCGAGAAAGAGCGTGGTCGGCAGCAGCGCCTCTTCGGTGAGCTGGCCGTCGTTGATGAAGCTCTGCGTGAGCACGGCGCGCGTGAGGTTGGTCTTGATTTCCCCGCCGGCGTCGAGCCGGCCGGCGCCGCGCTCGACGTAGTAAACCCCGGCGTCGATGTCGGCGCCGGCCCGCACCACGAGATCGCCGCCGCCGAGTTCGAGCAGCGTCGAGGCGTCGGGCACGCCCTTGGCCAGGCGCGCGTTGGTCGGCACCACGGCATCGACGTTGCTGACGTGCTGGCCGGCGGCCAGGGTCACGTTGCCGCCACCGAGCGCGCCCACGCCTTGGAAGAAATTGCTGAAATCGATCCACCACGTCGTGGAATACAGGCTGTTCTGGAACGACCCGCCGCCGAATTCGCCGCTGAGCGGATCGACGTAGCCGCGCCGGTAGAGCCAGTTGGTGGGCAGTTGGAGTTGGGAATCGGCGACTTCGCGTCCGGCCGCGTCGCGGGTGAGGCGCTCGATGTTGACGCCGGCGGCGAGGGTGACGTTGCCCCCGGCGAGGCTGTAGATGGCGGGATAGGTTTGCTGTGCCGCGCCGAGGCTGGAGCTCATGCCGCTCTGGTTGAGGATCGGCACGTCGAAGGTGCCGCCGAGCGCGACATCGGCGACGCGCGTGCCCGCCGTGTAGATGCCGGCGAATTGGTTGAGCAATTGGATGTTCCGCGCGGCGTGGATGCCGATGTCGCCGCTGCCGGTGCGGATGACCTGGAAGCGGTTCGCCACCGCCGAGGCGGTCGTCGCGCTGTTGCCGGGCAAGGTCGCGGTGTTGGAGGCGAATTTGCCCAAGCGCAGCGAGCCTTTGCCCTCGGCGAGGGCTTCCACGGCCAAGGTGCGCGTGACGTCGGCCGCGCCCACGTCCGCGCCCGCCGCCAGCTGGTAGGACCACGATTGCGCGTTGACCGGCAGATTGGCGTTTTGCGTGCTCAAGCGCGCGAGCCACAGCCATGACGGGTCGCTGCTCGCCAGCGTGGGGGTGAAGCCGTCGCTGAGCGCGTTGTGGAAAACGAGATCGCCCGCGGCGCGCAGCGTGAGCCCACCCGGCGCGGACGACGGGCCGAAGCGGAACCCGGACAAATCCCAATCGCTCGTGGTGGTGGAGCTGGCGGACCCCAGCACGAGATCGCCGGAGCGGTTGAGAATCTCCGCGCCGGGCGTGAGCACGAGCAGCGACTCCAGCCCGCTTTGATTGGCGAGCAGGCGTTGGGTGATGGCGGTGTAATGAGCGGACGCCGTGCCCGCCGCGCCCAGGAACGCTTCGCCGTCGGCCTTGATCGAGGCCTGCAACGCGGCGGTGATCGTGCCGTCGGTGCCGGTCAGATCATAAATGCGGTAGCCTTCCACCACCACGCTGGAGGGGTCGATGAGCGTGCCGTTGAGCGCGGTGACGAGCACGTCGTCGCCGGCGGCGGTTTGCGGCGCGCGCAGGTAAAGCTTGCCGCTGAATTGCCCTTGGTAGGCGCTGCTGCCGCGAATGTCCGCGCCGCCCGCGATTTTTTCGGCCACCGACAAGTCGATGACGGAGCCGGTTTGCACGTCCACCGCGCCGGGGCCGGCGACGCCGTCGCGCGACGAGCCTGCTTCCAGCCGGACCGTGCCGCCTTGGCCCGCGTTGTTGAAGCGTTGTCCGGCCACGGTCAGGCGCGAGCCGTCCGCGAGCACGACATCACCGTGCGCGGCGAGGGTGATGGAGCCGCCGGTGGCGCCCGCCGCGTCGATGGTCCCCGTGACGCGGATCGAGCCTTGGTCGGCCGAGAGCGAGAAATTCCGCGCGGTGGCCAGACCGTCGAGGAGCACGTCGCCGCTGCGCGCGCGGAAGGTCTGGCTTTCGGTGAAGGAAGACGCGGTCAGTTTCTCCGCCAGCGCGGCCACGGTGGGCAAGGTCGCGACGTCCAGTGAGAACGAGCCGTGGACGCCGCCTTCGCCGCCCGCGCCGAGCAGGGTGCCGTCGGCGAGGAATCTCCCGTGCGCCGCGCTCACGGTGAGCCGGCCCGCGTCACCGCCGCCGGGTTGGGCCGCCACGTTCAAGACGCCCTCGGGCGCGAGCACGACATCGCCGGCGTCGGCGGTAAGCGTGATCTCGCCGGCGTTGGTGTATTTCGTCACGTCGTAAAATGTCGCTCCGGTGCCGGATACGTCGAGCGTGCCGCCGAGCGTGAGATCGCCCGTGGTCGCGCGCAGGGCCAGCGAGCCGCCGGGCAGGCGGAGCGTGGTGGTGGTGGTCACCGATGCGCCGGTCAGGCTGAGGCTGGCGCCGAGGCCGGTGGTGGTGGAGGCGAGTGTTTCCGGCGCGTCTTCGGGTGCCAGCAGGTCGAGGCGGCCGCCGGCGCGCAAGGCCCGCTGCGAGCCCGGCGCGCCGCTGAGCAATGGCGTGCGCGCGGTGAGATTCGCCTGCGCCGTGAGGCTGCCTTCGCCCTCGCCGAGCACCTGCCGCGCGGCGTCCAGCACCACGTCGGCGTAGCGGTTGATGACCACGTCATTGAGGCCGAGGCGGATGGTGTCCGCCTCCAGCGCCAACGTGCCCGTGGCCGTTTCCGTGGAGACCACGCTCGCGACATTCGCGGTATTTTGCAGGATGATGGAACCGGCGATGATGCGGGCTTCGCCCTCGCCGTGATGGAAGCCGCGCACTTCTCCGGCGCTCAGCGAGAGTTGCGCCAGATCGCCATCGCCGATGACGCCCGCGCCATAGAGGTCGATCGAGGAATAACTCAGCAACGACAGCGCGGAGGCGTCGCGCAGCCGGTCGATGGCATGCGGCGTGAGCACGAGGCCGGCATCGGCTTGCAACGGGCCGCTTTCGTCCAGCACGAGGCTGAGGCGTCCGCTGTGCAGGCTGTAGGCCCGCGCGAGGAGTTCGGCCGTGGGGTCGAGCACGGTGGCGGCGGTGGAGTCGAGAATGAGGCCGCCGCCGGTCAACCGCGCGCCCGCGCCGATGGTGAGGACCGGGCCGGCCGCGACCGTGCTGCCGGTGCGCGCGATGGCGGCGGCGGGATCGGCGGAGACGCGGAGGAGCGTGCCATTGCCGGTGAGGCGCAGCGTCTCCGCCGCGCCGGAGAGCGTGCCGGGGGCGGCCACTTCCGCGCCGGGCGCGAGGGTGATCGACCCGGTGGCGGCGAGAATGAGGTCGGGCGCTTGCAGCGGCGCGCCCGCGTTGTCCACCGTGATGGAGCCGGTGCGCACCGTGACCGTCACGCCCTCCGCGCCACGCGTGCGGCGGCCGCCGATGAGCAGGCTCTCCGCGCCGAAGGCATTGAGCGACGCGGCCTCCAGCGCGATCACGCCATTGCCGGCGGTCACCGGTTGGCCGGAAATCACGAAGTCGAGCGCCGAACTGAGGTCGATGCTGGCGCCGCGTCCGCCGGCGAGTGAAGGCGATTGCACGCGGCCGGCGAGGTCCATTGCCTGCGTGGCCTGGAACAGGAGCGCGCCGGAATCATACGGCAGGCGCGGCACGTCGAGGTTCAAGTCGCGGGCGCGTTCGCTGAGGAACCCGTTGGCGAGATAGCGCTCGTATTCCGCGCGGGCCAGCACCACCGATTGCGGCGCGACTTCGTATTGCGTCGCCGCCGCGCTGACGGCGCGTCCGGCGTCGAGTCCGTTGAAGCGATAGCCGGAGACGAGGCTGGAGCCGTCGGGTTGGAGGAAGGTGCCGGTGGCGGTTTGGCCGGTGGCCCGCACCAGCACCGCGCCCGGCAGCAGCGCATAGCGCGCGGGGAGCAGCGTATAGACGCCCGCCGCCAGCGCGCCGCTGCCCGCGAGATAAATCTGTTCGCCCGCCGCCAGCGTATTATTGACGTAACCGGGGGCGTAATCCGCGATGAGATTGGTATCCTGCGTGGAGCGATTGAAGGGCGCGGTCGCGGCGAGGGTCGAATCGTAGCCCGGCAGCACGGCGAAGAGATTCTCCGCCGCGAGGATGTCGTCCGGTCCGCCCAAGCCCTGCACCCAGCGATACGCGAGCAGATCGCCGCCGCCGCGCAGGTCGATGGTGGAGCCGGCGGTGGTGGTGATGGCGGCGGCCGAGAGGATGATCGCTTTTTCAGGCAAGCCGCCTGAGGTGATGTCCACGCCGCGCGGGTCGATCCACGTCGTGCCGTCGGTGCTGATGCCGTAGGGCAGGATCACGCCCTGGCCGGTCCGTGGATCGATGGCCGAGACGGAAGTGATGCTGCCGTCGCCGAGCGTGAGTTGTTGCGTGATCGGGAAGGGCCGCGTCGTCCCGGCGAGCAGATCGCTCGGCCGCGTGCCCGTGCCGTCCCAGCCCAGCGTGATCGTGCCCAGCGGCGCGCGCAGGGTGCCGTGTTGTTCGATGATCGAGGCGTAAAGCGCCAGATTCCCGCCGGCGGAGAGCGGCAGCGACCGCGTGCCCGAGGCCTCCACGGTGATCGAGCCGGGCGTGGTCACGCCGTCGCGCGTGTAGTCGTAAGCGACGACAGTGAGGTCCGTGGCCGTGAGCGGATAAATCTGCCCGGCGCGGAAAACGAGGTCGCCCGCGATATTGACGATCCCGCTGCCGCGCACGTCGCCACCGTGCGCCGCGAAGATCGCTTGGCCGATGTTTTGCAGCGACAGCGTGCCGAGGTCGAGGTGATTGGCATTGACGATGAGGCGGCCCGAGCCGTGCGTGGGCGCGATGTAAAACGGCTGGTTGCCGAGGAGGAAGGGGGCGGTGCGGTCCTCGGGCCGGATGGGCGCGGCCAATGGCTGGCCCAGCACCACGTAAGGCGCGGTCAGCCGCACGTCGGCATTCGCATACAGGATGCCGCCGTCGGCGATGCGCAGCGTGCCGCGTCC
>CAZQUC010000111.1:0-11402 GCA_964596095.1 uncultured Enterobacteriaceae bacterium | reverse complement strand
CAGCCTCCGCGGTTCGGAAGGCGGCCCGTGGATCGTCACCATTCCTTTTCCCGAAAAGACCGAATGCGACGTGCTGCTGTGGGGCGATGGCGAATGGGACGTGATCGAGGGCGACAAGATCCGCCGTTGGGTCTTCCAGCCGAGCGGAGTCGCCAGCCCCGTGCGCGTGCGCGTGCGCACCCAGCAGGCCGAATTGGAAGCGAGCTTCGACGCCATGACCGGCGAGATCAGCAGCGAGAAATCCCGCTTGCTCACGATGTGGCCATGAGGTTCTCGGGCGCGCTTCACGGTGTGACCGGCCGCCCGCCCCGGCCCCGCCGCCCGCGGGGGTATGTCCTGCTGGAAATCATCATCGCACTGACCGTTTTCGCCGTGGTCGCCACCGGCCTCGCCAGCGTGCTTCACTCGTCGCTGGACTCCGCCAACCGGCTGCGCCGCCAAACAGCCGTGCGGCGCGGGCTGGAGGCCATCCTGCTGGAGGCGAAACAGCGGCCGAAGCGCGAGGAAATGCTCCTGACGTCCAAGGATGAAATCCTGGGCGTGGAATACCGCACGGAACTGGAAGAACTCCGATGGACGAACCAGCGAGGACAACCCGTGCGCGGCCTCTATGTTCTGCGCGCCTTCGCCACCGACCAACGCCTCGCCCATCCCCAACATGACTCCGCCGAGCTTTATGTTTATCGTCCCTGACCCCGACCAGCGCCGCCGAGGCTTCCAGCGCGGCTTGACGCTGCTGGAGGTCGTGGTCGGCTTGGCCATCCTCGGGCTGATGTCCGGCGCGATCTACGCCATCGTCGCCGGCTCCATCGAGTCCACGATGATGCTGCAAAAGCTCCAGACCGAGGACCGCCGGGTGGAGAATTTTCTCGCGCAAACCCGCCGCGCGTTGTCGCGGCTACCCGACGGCGCGACGGCGCAGTTGAAGCTCATCGAGAGCGAGCCGCTGCGGCAGGAACTGATCCTGCGCGGCGTGCCGGAGGCGTATGTGTGGGGGGATTTTTCGCGGTGGGAGAAGCAGGTCGTCACCCTCTCCCCCCAACCGTGGCCGGAGGAGCGCGCGGCGCGGATCTCGCGCTTCGACCCGCGTGGCAAGGACGGGCCGCCGCCCGCGCAGCGGTATGCGCTGGCAATGACCGTGCCGGATTTCTTCCGCACCGACGAAGACGGCGAGCCGGCGCCGGCCAGCCCGCTGCAAACCGATCGCGGCCATCCGCTCCTGAAGGCCGACCAGCAGGGCCGGTTCTGGTTCGATCTGTTGCCGGAGATCGAACGTGTGGAGTGGCGGTTTTACGACCCCGCCAAGAAACTCTGGATCGAGCAGGCCCCACCCGGCCGCCCGCCGTTGATCGAACTCCTGCTGACTCTGCCTGGCCGCAAGGAACCGCTGCGCGCCGTCTTTGAAACCGCCTGATTTTTCACTCGTGACCGTTCTGCCCACCAGCCATATCGTGACGCGGAGCCTCCGGCCCGCGTGCCCCTCGGGCATTCTGCCCGAGGAGGTCGATCACGGGCAGAATGCCCGTGGGGCGCGCGGGCTACAAGCCCGCATCACGTTAAGACGCCGCGAGCGCGCCTCGACGCTGCTGCTCGTGCTGTGGGCGATCATGCTCATGTCCATCGCGGTGATGGGGCTGGTGGATCATCTTGAACGCGGCACCAACGAATCGCTGGCGGCGGAAAAGGAATTCCGCGTCCGCTTGCTGCTGCAATCCGCGCGCACCGTGGCCGCTCATCCCGCGTTGCAACGCGGCGATCCGCTCCTGCGGCAAAAGGTCTCGGCGCTGAGCTCCTACGAGATCAAATTCTCCAGCGAAGGCGTGCGCCTCGCCATCAACGAACTGCCCAACAACCGCCTGCAGCAGCGTTTCGCCCAGAATCTTTTCGAGCAATGGGGCCTGACCTCGGAGCAGGCGCGGTTGCTGGTGGAATCGATCTGCGACTGGATCGACCGCGACAGCCGCCCGCGGCCGCAAGGCGCGGAGCGGGATTATTACACGGGCGTGGGCCGGCCGGATTTCCCCTTCAACAAGCCGTTTGCGAATATCAACGACCTGTTGCTCGTGCGCGGCGCGGAGGAGATGGACCGCCGGCATTCCTCCTGGCGCGACGCCTTTACGCTCTATGGCGACGGTTCCATCGACGTGCATCAGGCGCCGAGCGAGATGCTGGAGGCGTTGTTTGATGTCACGCCGGCGGAGGTCAGCCGCTTTCTGGAGTCCCGGCTGGGGCCGGACGGGTTGCCGGAAACGAAGGACGATCCGGTCTTCACCTCGCTGGCCCAGGTGCGGACGTTGCTCGACGTGCCTGAGGCCAACTACCGCCGTGCTTCGCGCCTGCTCACGCTCGACCATCCCGTCAAACGCACCGAATGCCTGGCCCGCGCGGGGACGACCGAACGGCGTCTCACCATCATCAGCGGTCCGGGCGTCAACCTCATCACCGAAGAATAATTTTCCACGCCATCATGTTGCCTCGCACCACCGTTATCCTGCCCGCCGCCACCCCGAATTGGGAGGTGTGGACGTGCGCGTCCGGCCGTGCCAGCGAGTGGAAAGGCACCGAGGCGGATCCCTCGCAGGGACTCAATGGCCGGCCCGTCATCGCCGCGCTGCCTGCGCGCGCCTGCCGCACCTTCGCTTTCTCCGCGCCCACGCAGGATCGCCAGCTCGTGCGACAGCTCGCCTACGCGCAGTTGGAAAAACGCGGTCTCGCCGCCGCGTCGTCCGCGCAGACGGCCTTCGATTGCCACGTCCACGGCCAGACCGATGGCCGCTCGCTGGTCAGCGTCGATGTCGTGCTCGCCGAAGACACCGCCGCGGCCGTGACCGCCAAAGCGCGCGGCCTGCTGCCGGCGGCGCGCCTCTTCACCCTGCCCGAGCACACGCTCGTCTTGATCGAGGAGCAGGGGCGCCTCGTGCTCTGCGCGGGCGTGGGCGGACGGCTCGTCCACAGCCAGATCGTCTCCACCTCGCGCGAACTGGGCGACCACACCGCCGCCGAAGTCCGCATCGCCGCCCTCGCGCTGCCGCAGCAGGGCGTGCTCGCCGAAGTCACGGGCGTGGAATTGTGGGGGGATTTTTCCGCCGAGGAAGCCGCCGCGTTCGGCGGGCGGCTGGGCTTGCCCGTCAAGACCCTCGCCCGCCCCGCGCCCGAGCCGAAGGCCGTCGAGCGCGAAGCCAGCACGCGTCTGCTCCCGCCCGCCGCCCGGCTCGCCGTGCGTCGCCGCCGGTTGCAGGCGCTGAAATGGCTGGCGGGCGCCGCCGTGTTGCTGCTGGCGCTGGGAGGGATCTGGTCGAAGCATCGCCAACTCGTGCGCTTGGAAAAAAAGGCCGTGGAGTTGGAAGCGGCGGTCAACGCGCCGCGCGGCGACGACGCCGGCTCTTCCAACGGCGCCAACCGGCAGGTCCGCGCCACCCAGCAGCGGTGGAACGAATTGAGCCTCGCCTTGGAGCCGCGACGGTATCCGCTCGGCCACCTCAATGCGCTGGCCCGCTGCCAGAGCGCGGGGGATGTGGTGATGCGCCGCTTCGAATCGAAGGTGTCCCATGTCACCATGTTAGGCACGGCGCGGTCCGCCGGCGATGCCTACGCCTATTTCAACGCCGTCCGCGCCGATCGGGAGCTGTCGCTCTACGGCTGGTCGATGGTGCAGCCGCGGCTGGAGGGGGACGGCACCGCCCATTTTGAAATCACCGGAAAACTGCGATGAACAAACGACCGCTCAAATCATCCGAGAAAATCCTGCTCGTCCTGTGCGCCACGGTCATCGGCGGGCTCGGCCTCGCCTTCTGGCTGCGCGGCCATGGGCAACGGCTGAAAACCGCGCAGGCGAAGATCGAGGAACTCGAGCCGCAACTCGCCGTGGCCGAAGCCGCGCTCAGCGATGCGCCGTTCTGGGAAGCGCGCCAGGCGTGGCTGGAGGCGACGCTGCCGAAGCTGGGCGACTCCGGCGCGGCCCACAGCACGTTTTTGGAAGAGCTTCGCACGGCCGCGCTCGACCGCGGCCTGAGCCTGAAAGCGCCCGTGCTGCTCAAGCCCGAAGCGGGGCCTAATCATCAGCGGCTACCCATCACGATCAGCCTTAGCGGACCGGACAACGCGCTCTACCGCTGGCTGGCCGAGTTGCAGTCGCCGGAAAAATTCCAAACCATCGGCTACCTCCTGCTCACGCCGCAGCCCGGCGCCGCGCAACGCATGGAGTGCACCGTCACCGTCGCCCGGATGTTTCAACCATGAACCGCCTGTCTTTCATCATTCCCTGCGTGGCCTTCGGGTTGACGCCGGCCTCCGCGCCGGCCCAAGCGCCCGCTGGCGCGATCCCCGCGCCGGTCACCGCCACGACTTACCAGGACCTGCTGGAGCGTCCGCCGTTCCGCCGTTATCTGAGCTTGTCGGACGCGCTGGTCTTGTCCGGCGTCGCCACCTTGCCCGGCGGCAAGCTGGTGACGGTGTGGAACCGCGCCACCGGCGAGTCGTTCGTCGTCACCGCCACGCCCAACGCGCAGGGGTGGAAGCTGGCGGAGCTGGTCGAAAGCTCCGACCTGCGCCGCGTCACCGCGATCATCGAGGCGGGCACGCAGCAGATCACGCTGCGTTTCGATCCCGACCGGCTCATCCCGCCCAAGCTCGACAACCGCTCCAAGCCCGGCGCGCGCAGCGAGAGCGATGTGGTCATCGAAGCGTTGCTCCGCTCGTTGGATCCCGCTTCCGCGCGGCAATTCGAGGGGCTGCCGGCCAAGCCGCAGGAATCCTTCCGCAAAGCCTTCGCCGAATTTCTCGACACCTACCCGACCGCCACCGACGCCCGCCGGCTCGCCTTTGTCCAGCACGCGCTGGAGGAAGCGCAACGCACGGAAGGCGACGGCGCGCCGACGTCGGCTCCGTCAACTTCCACGGCTCCCGAAGCACCACCACCCGCCACCACCGATGACGCTTCCGAATAACGGCCTCTGGCTCCCCGACCGAGCCAGAGACTCGGGTCACAGATCATTGGCTGGAAGCCAATGCCACTAGCCGACGCCCGCACCCTTTCTTCTTCCTTCGTTCTCACACCCAACACGCATGAACCATTTCCCATCATCCGCTTTCTCCGTCTGGCTCCGCCGCTCGTGGCCTGTGCTGCCGTTGCTCGGCGCGACGTCCCTCGCCTTCGCGCAATTGGAAACGGAAACGCCTAACACCACGACACCGGCGCCAGCGCCCGCGAACGGCGAGGGCACCATCCAGTTGCAATTCCCCAACAACGGCGTGGGCGACGTGCTCGGCATTTACGAATTGCTGACCGGCAAAGTGGTCGTGCGCGAGTCGAGCATCTTCGAGGGCAAGCCGATCAGCCTCGTCACCTCCTCGCCGGTCACCACCTCGGAGGCGGTGCAGTTGATCGAGTCCAGCCTCTTGCTCAACGGCTACGTCATCAGCCATGCCGCCGACGGGCGCAGCGTGCGCGTGGCCACGGCCAGCACGCCGCAGCCGAATCTTGTCCGCGACCTGCCGGTCATCCGCACGCCGGAAGGCCTGCCCGTCGGGCAATCGATGGCCTCGTATTTCCTCCAGTTGAAACATCTCGACCCCTCCGAAATCGCGATGACGATCTGGGGGCATTTGGGACTCAATACCTTCGGGCGCCTGACGCCGGTCGCCAGTCCCGCCGGTATCCTCATCACGGAAAGCGCCGACAACATCCGGCAGATCATCCGCGTCGTGGAGGTGCTGGATGTCGATCAGAACGACTCGGCGCAGATCACGGAATTTTACACGCTGAAATTCGCCGACGCCACGGTGGTCGGCCAGGTGCTCAGCTCGACCTTCACCACCCGCCAGCCGCTCCCCACCGTCACCACCGACACGTTGGGCGACCAGCAAAGCCGCCTGCCGGCGCGGATGCCGCCGCCGGCACGCGCGCGGGTGGTGTCCGACGACCGGCTCAACCGCATCATGCTCGTGGCCACGCGCGAGGACCACGACTATGCGCGGCAATTGATCGAGGAATTCGACCAGCCGATTGAGGAACTCAAGCCGCTCGAGCGGCGCTTGAAGTATGTCTTCGTCGATCAGGTGCTGCCCGTGCTGGCGGACGTGTTGCAGGACACCGGCACCGGCACCAGCACGCTGGCCGCGGGGGAGGTCGTGCGCACCCGCCGCCCGCCGCTCTCCTCCGGCGATCCCGCCACGCTGACCGGACGCTCGCGCCGGGGCGCCACCCAGCGCGAGGGCGCGGCCTCCGCGCCCGCCGGCTACGAGGATCAGCTCGTCGCGCCCGAAGACACCGCACCTCCCTTGTCCGTGCTGGTGGGCAAGACGCGCCTGGTCGCCGACGTGCAGTCCAACAAGCTCATCGCCTTCGGTCCGCCGGAAGACCTGGCCAAGATCACCAACCTCCTCGACCGCATCGACCACCGCCCGCCGCAGGTCTATCTCGCCACCATCATCGGCCAATTGACGCTGAACGACGAATTCGAGTTCGGCGTCGATTTCCTCCGCCAGTTCAAAGCCGACGGGCAGGGCGATTTCGCCGGCGGCTTGCTCACCACGGGCACGGTCGCCAACGCTATTCCAGATATTCGAAATAACCTCATCGCCAATGGCATTCGCGCCACGCAGGGGCTGAATATTTACGGCCAGTTGGCGGAGGGCGTGGATGTCTTCGTGCGCGCGCTGGAGGCCACCGAGCGCTTCAAAGTGCTGAGCCGGCCGGCCATTTACGCGGCCAACAACAAGAAAGCGGTCATCACTTCCGGTCGCCGCATTCCCGTGCCGACGAGCAGCATCACCGATCTTTCCAATACCAGCAGCGTCCGCACCAATATCGACTTCCAGGACGTGGTGTTGAAACTGGAGGTCATCCCGCTCATCAATAGCAACAAGGAAATCAGCCTCGCCATCGCGCAGGTCAACGACACCGTGGTCGGCCAGCAGATGGTTTCCGAAAACAGCGTGCCTATCATCGGCACCGAGCGGTTGACGACCAATGTCACCGTGCCCAACCGCTCGACCATCGTGCTGGGCGGCCTCATCACCGAGAACGAGGAGAAAAGCACGTCCGGCGTGCCTGTGCTGAGCCGTATTCCGCTTTTGGGGAATGCCTTCAAATCCAGCAAGACCACCAAGCGTCGCAGCGAGTTGATCATCTTCATCCAGCCCGTGGTGGTGGAGGATATGACGGAGGTCGATCTCGCCAGCCGCCGCGAGGACGCGCGATCCGACATCGGCGCCGACGCCGCGCAGGTCTTCCCGCAACACCAACCGTTGCCCGAGGAGGCCGTGCCCGCGCGACCCCCGCACTTCCGCCTGGAGGAGCCGCCGGCTCCGGAGGGCAAAGACAGCGCCGAGGCCCCGCCGCGCGTCTTCACCAACGGCCGTCGTTCCGCTTCACCCCGTTGACGCCTTGCCTGTGATCGCCACCAAACCCATTGAACGGCTGCTCCTGGCCGCCGCTCACGAATCCGGAGCCCCCGACGAGGCCGCGCTGGCCGCGGCGTTGGAGGAAGCCTCGCGCGCCGGTGCGCCGTTGCTCGACGCCTTGCTGGACAAGGAATTGATTCCGGACGAAGCGCGCTTTTTCGCGGCGCTGGCCCGTCCGCTCGGCATGGAATGCGCCACCGCCGCGGAGAGCGACGGCCGGTCGATCCACACGAAGCTGCCCGCGCGCTTGGCGCTGCGCCACCGCGTGCTGCCGGGACGAGTCAGCGACGACGGCACGCTACGGCTGCTGACCTACGATCCCTTCGATCTCGAAGCGCGCCAGATGCTGGCGCGGGCGTTGGAGAAAAACCCGGTGTGGGTGCTCGCGCCGCGCACGCTGGTCATCGAAGGGCTGCGCCAGGGCTATGGCGTGGGAGCGGAGCGGTTCGACGAATTGATCGAAGGCAAACTCGGCGAGGCCGAAACCGACGCGTTGCGGCAGGAAGTGACCGTCCTCGAAGACAACGAGGAGGCCACCATCATGAGCTTCGTGAACCAGATTTTCAGCGAAGCCATCCGCGAGCGCGCCACCGACATCCACATCGAGCCGCTCGAAAGCGACGTGCGCATCCGCTACCGCGTGGATGGCGCGCTGCAGGAAGTCGTCGTGCCGCCGAACGTGCGGCTGTTGCAGAATTCCCTGATTTCCCGGCTGAAAATCATGGCGCATCTCGACATCGCGGAGCGCCGCCTGCCGCAGGACGGCCGCCTCAATCTCGAACTCGGCGGCCAGCGTTACGACGTGCGCATCGCCACCATTCCCTCGGTCAATGGCGAGAGCGTCAGCCTGCGTCTGCTCAGCCGCGACCGCGTGGAGCTGTCCTCGCTGGGCATGGACGAGATGTTGGAGCAAAAAATCCGCTCCCTGCTCGCGCTGCCCAACGGCATCATCCTCGTCACCGGCCCGACCGGCTCGGGGAAATCGACCACGCTTTACACCTTCCTGCGCGAGCTGAATACGCGCGAGCGCCGCATCGTGACCATCGAAGACCCGGTGGAGAACAAGCTCGACGGCGTGGTGCAGATCGCGGTCAAGCCGGAGATCGACCTCACCTTCGCCGCTGGCTTGCGCAGCATTTTGCGCGGCGATCCGAACGTCATCATGGTCGGGGAAATGCGCGACTTGGAGACGACCGAGATCGCCATCCGTGGCGCGTTGACCGGGCACTTGGTCTTCTCCACGCTGCACACCAACGACGCCGTCGGCGGCATCTCGCGCCTGCTCGACATGGGGATCGAGCCGTTTCTCATCGCTTCGTCGGTGCGCGCCTTTCTCGCGCAGCGGCTGGTGCGCAAGCTGTGTCCGCATTGCCGCCGTCCCGCCGGCGAGGAGCATTACCACGACCGGTATCTGGAGTCTGTCGGCTTTCCCGTCGAGCACAAGGCGCGCCTGCATCTGCCGGGTGGGTGCCGCGAGTGCCGGGGCATCGGGTATCGCGGCCGGCTCGCGCTCATCGAGGTCTGCACCGTCACCGGCGAGATGCAGGAATTGGTCGCCGCCCGCGCCGCCAGCAGCGTCTTGCGCGCCAAGGCCATCGAGCAAGGCATGATCCCGATGCGCGACTACGGCTGGCGCAAAGCCATCAGCGGCGACACCACGCTGGAAGAAGTTATTTCCGTCACCGCCGAAGGAGGCGGGCATTGAAATCAAGAAGGGGGGGCGCCCGTCCCCCTTCTTTTCCAATCATCGATCATCCCTGCCCCATGCCGAATTTTCGTTACCAAGCCATCGCTGCCGGAGGCCAGTCCATTGCCGGGGAACTGGAGGCGGCCACGCGTGGCGAGGCGTTCCGCTTGCTGGAAGCACGGCAGTTGGCGCCGTTGTCCGTCACCGAAGAAGCGGCGGCCGCCGCGGCTGGCTCCACCGACCACGGTGACGAGCCCCCGCCGAAACTGAACCGTCCCAAGCTCATTTTTTTCACCAGCGAACTGGCCGACCTGCTCGACTCCGGCCTGCCTGTGCAGCAGGCGTTGACCGTGATGGCGGAGAAGCAGCAGGATCCGCTCATCCGCCGGGTCAGCGCGCGGGCGCGGTTGCGGCTGCGCGATGGGGAAACGCTGTCCGCGTCGTTCCGCCACGCGTCGCCGAGCTTCGACGAGCTTTACACCTCGCTGGTGGCCGCCGGCGAGGCCACGGGCACGCTCTCCGGCGTGCTCAACCGCCTGGCGCAAAGCCTCACCCAATTGCACGACCTGCAAAAGCGCTTCACCTCCGCGATGGTGTATCCCGCGTTCATGGTCGGGGCTTGCGTGTTGTTGATGGCTGTCTTCACCCTGGTGCTGGTGCCGCAATTGACCGGTCTGCTGGAAAAGACCGGCCAGCAATTGCCCGCCATCACGCGGATGCTGCTGCGTTTCAGCGGATTTTGCACCGCGCACTGGTGGAAGATGGCGCTGGGCGTGGGCGCGGCCTTCGCGGGCTTCCGCCTGTTGCTGGCGACCAAGGACGGGCGCGAGTGGTGGGACCGCGCGAAGCTTTCCATCCCGCTCATCGGCCCCATCGTCGAGACACGGTTTTATGCGAGCTTCACGCAAGCGTTGGGCAATCTGGTCGGCAATGGCGTGCCGTTGCTCTCGGCGCTCAAGTTGCTCGTGACCTCCACCGGCAACCTGTTTTTCCGCCGCCGCCTCGATCAGGTCATCGAAGACGTGGGCGCGGGCGATCCGCTCTCCAAGGCGCTGCGCCGCTCGGGCGATTTCCAGCCGTTGATGGCCGACATCATTTCGGTGGGCGAGCAGACCGGCCATCTCGCGCGCTCATTGCAAAAAGCCGCCTCGCGTTACGACCGCGAACTCGACTCACGCATCAAGCGCCTCACGGCGCTCATTTCACCCGTCATCATCATCTTTCTCGCCGTCGTCGTCACCGTGGTGGCGTATTGCATTGTGTCGTCGATCTTTTCGGCGGTCTCGGGCATCCGGTCGCAGGGGGGGTAGCAGGTAGCAGGCTCCCAGCCAGAGGTCGGGGTATGTGTTTAGCGTGATCAAATACATAAGAAGCGCCTTGGAGGGCGACGCGTCTGGAGTGCGGAGGCTCGCCTCCGCTCTGCGGGAGTGAGGGGCTTGCCCCTTGGGGCGGGGGAGGTCGATCAGCCATTGTCGGGGGGCGCCTTCCTTCGGGGTTCTGTCATGCTCCCTCGTTCCGGCTCACCGGCAAGCCGGTGAGCGGCAGAGCGGAGGCAAGCCTCCGCACTCC
Organism: uncultured Enterobacteriaceae bacterium; assembly: GCA_964596095.1. Classification (GTDB taxonomy): domain Bacteria; phylum Verrucomicrobiota; class Verrucomicrobiia; order Verrucomicrobiales; family V1-33; genus CAJBME01. Next base: position 742 of record CAZQUC010000111.1, on the reverse strand, counting down.
AGATGGTTGAAGCGTGGCTGGCGGGTCAAAACACGTAACGCCCGTCTTGCACGGTCACGATGGGCGGGCGGTGGGTGGACTCGAAACGGTTGTGGCCTTCTTGCAGGTTTTTCCAGAACTCGTGGTGGGGGTTTTCGAGTTCGCGTTCCAGACGCTCGGGAGTCATGCGGAAGGGGAAGAGATGGATGGTGAAGGTGGGCTGGCCTTGGCGCAGTGCGGCTTCGGCGAGGACGTAGATTTCCTCGGTGGCTTCATCGCCGACGGCGAGACAGCCGATGGAGTCGTCGCCGCCATGCACCATGATGAAGCTGCCGGTGCGGCCGTGCGCGCGGTCGAATTCGTTCGGGAAGCCGACGTTGAAGGAGAGGTGGCGCTGGCTGAGCGGGTTCAATTGGGAAGCGGCCACGGTGTAAAACCCTTCAGGTGATTGGCCGTCGCCTTCCGCCAGCTTGGGGCCGAGCGCGCCCTCGCCGAAATTGAGGATCGGATAGGTGCGGAAGAGCCGGAACGGTCCGCCGGGCGTGGATTCGAGCCAGACTTCCAGCTCGCGGCTTTCCTTGAAGGCGCGCAGGAAGACGGGAGCGCCGGCGCGCAGGCCGAGGGCGCGAGTGGCCCGGAGCAGCCGCGGCAGCGTCCGCTCGCGGGCGGCGAGCGAACGTTCGCTGGTGGGGACGGGAACGAGCAGGTCTTCCATGTTCCGGAGGTTGTAGAGCAGGCCCGCCAGGGGCAGCAGGAAAAGCAG
>CAZQUC010000110.1:0-11429 GCA_964596095.1 uncultured Enterobacteriaceae bacterium | reverse complement strand
AACTCCGTTGGAGTTGGGAATATTTTGGGGACGCTTTCCCCAGGGTAGGTGCTCCTGCGTCGCGCCAACCCTGGGCTTGGAGACGGAATCCCTTCGGGATTCACTGTCGTGTTTGCTGCGCCGGCCTGTCGCGGCGACACACAGACAAGGATCGGGGAAGAATAACTCAACAGGTTCTCAGGCGACTGCTAGCCCGCATTTCTCATATGCAGGATCGCTTGAGAGGGCGCGATGACGCTGTCGTCTTTGATTACCAAGACAAAGACATATTTCATGCACCCGTTTGCTCAGCCAAGCGTCCTTGACTGGCTTGGGCGACTCATACCGCTGCGTGGAGCGGGGCAGATCACCTGGACGTGTGGCTCAACCTTACAAGGAACAAACGCCGTGCGTTTTGCGTTCGCGATGGCTTTGGTTTTGCCCATTGTTCCGCGCAGCGAATCATGAAAACCCATACCATCGGCATTATCCTCAACGGCGTCACCGGACGCATGGGCACGAATCAGCACCTCGTGCGCAGCCTGCTCGCCATTCAGAAGCAAGGCGGCGTCGTGCATGGCGACACGCGCCTGGTGCCGGAGCTGATTCTCACCGGCCGCAACGCGGACAAACTCGCCGCGCTCGCCGCGGCGCATGGCGTCGAGAAACACACCACCGATCTCGACGCGGCACTCGGCGACCCGGCATACACTGTTTTCTTCGATGCCTCCGGCACGCCGCAGCGGATTCCCTTTCTGGAAAAAGCCCTCGCCGCCGGCAAGCACGTCTATTGCGAAAAACCCACCGCCACCACCACCGCGGACGCGCTGGCCATCGCGCACAAAGCCGAAGCGGCGGGCGTGAAAAACGGCGTGGTGCAGGACAAGCTCTGGTTGCCGGGGCTGCGCAAATACCGCGCGCTCAAGGAGCAGGGGTTCTTCGGCGACATTCTCTCGGTGCGCGGCGAGTTCGGCTACTGGGTTTTCACCGGGCACATCTCCGACCAGCCCGCGCAACGCCCGAGCTGGAATTACCGCGCCGAGGACGGAGGAGGTCTCATCATCGACATGCACTGCCACTGGCGCTACGTCATCGACAATCTCTTCGGCGAGGTCACCCGCGTCTTCACGCACGCGGCGACGCACATCCCCGAGCGCGTCGATGAGCAAGGCCGCCCTTACGCCTGCACGGCCGACGACAGCGCCTACGCCTTGTTCCAGACCAAGACCGGCATCATTTGCCAGTTCAATTCCTCGTGGAATGTGCGCGTCCGCCGCGACGACCTGCTGACGCTGCAAGTCGATGGCACGCGCGGCTCCGCCCTCGTGGGATTGCGGCAATGCTGGACCCAACACGCCGCCGCCACGCCCAAGCCGGTGTGGAATCCCGACCTGCCCAACCCCATCGACTTTTACGCCGGCTGGAGCGAAGTCCCCGACACCACGACTTACGACAACGCCTTCAAAACTCAGTGGGAGCTGTTCCTGAAACACGTCGCTTTCGACACGCCTTTTCCCTGGACGCTGCGCGAAGGGGCCAAGGGCGTGCAGCTCGCCGAACTCAGCCTGCGCTCGCACGCCGAAGGCCGATGGATCGACGTGCCGGCGTTGTAGCGGGGGCGTCCCGCCCACCGCGGGAGAGCGCGTCCCGGCCAAGCCGCGTCTTGCGAAAAAGCGGCGCGCTCCGCATGCGGCGACGACATTGAAAACGGGTCTTCGCTGAAAAAGCCCGCTTACTCCGCCGGGTCGTCATGCGGAGCGGTGGGCGGGACGCCCCCGCCACGATGCAGCCGCGCCGCGAGGCGGTAGGCGGCGAAGAGGCTGCCGGGATCGGCGAGGCCCTGCCACGCGATGTCGCCGGCGGTGCCGTGATCCACGCTCGTGCGGATGAGCGGCAGGCCGAGGGTGACGTTGACCGCGGAATCGAAGGCGAGGGCTTTGAGCGGGATGTGGCCTTGGTCGTGATACAAACACACCACCGCGTCGGTGCGGCGGCGCTCCGCGGGGATGAACGCCGTGTCGGGGGGCACGGGGCCGGTGACGTCGAGGCCACGCTCGCGCGCCGCGGCCACCGCCGGGGCGACCACCACTTCTTCCTCGCCGTTCCCGAACAACCCGTGCTCGCCGGCGTGGGGGTTCAGCCCGCAGACGAGCAGGCGCGGCTCGCGGCCCCGCAGCCGGCGCAGGGCGTCGGCGGTGAGTTCGATCACGTCGAGAATCCGTCCCACGCTCAGCAGCGCGGGGACTTCGGCGTAGCCCACATGCACGGTCACGAAGGAGCAGGTGATGATCTCGGAATATTGCATCATGCACCAGCGAGCGGCGCCGGTGCGTTCCGCGAAAAATTCGGTGTGGCCGGGAAAGGGCACGCCGGCCGCATGGAGCGCTTCCTTGTTGAGCGGAGCGGTCACCACGCCCGCCACTGCGCCGCGTTGGGCGGCGGCGAGTGCGTGTTCGAGGTAACGGAAAGCCGCCGCGCCGGTCGTGGCGGTGAAGTGTCCCGGCTCGACGGTCGGGGCCGGGTTTTCGCCGGCGGGCAGATCGACAATCGCGTCTGCCAACCACGACTCGTCAAACGCCCAGCCCAAGCGCGCCGCCACCCGGCGCAGGATCGCCGTTTCACCGAAGACCACCGGGCGCGCCAGATTCCGCAAGACCGCCTGCGCCAGCAAGCGGAGGCACAGTTCCGGTCCCACGCCCGCCGGGTCGCCCATCGTCACCGCGAGGCGCGGCGGCGGCGTGGCGGCGACGGCGTCAGGCGTGGTCGATGGCGGTTCCGCGGGCATTCAGGCATTCGGGTTGGCATGGGACCCGCCGCTCAGGATTGCGCCGCCACCGGCGTGGAAAATGGCGAGACATGAGCCGCGGCCGCTTCTTCCACGGATGCCGAGGCGGAGACCGCGAGATCCCCTTCGGAAAACGGAGCCTCGGCCGGCGCGGCGGGTTGCTGCCGGGCCAGGAATTCCGCCGCCACCTCGCGATACGCCCGCGCGCCGGAGCTGTGCGGGGCGTATTCGAGCACGGATTTTTCGTGGCTCGGCGCTTCGCTGAGCGCGATGTTGCGCGGGATGACGGTGCGGTAAACGAGGGAGTCGAAGACGCGGCGCACTTCCTCGACAACGGCACGGGAGAGATTGGTGCGGGCGTCGAACATGGTCATGAGGATCCCTTCGATGGTGACTTGCGGATTGACCCCGGCGGCGATGATGCGCTCGTGCAGATCAACGATTTTCGCCAACCCCTCCAAGCCGTAGTATTCGCACTGGATGGGAATGAGCAGGCCGTCGGCGGCGGAGAGCGCGCTGGTCATGAGGATGCCGAGCGAGGGCGGGCAGTCGAGCAGGGCCACGTCCCAGCGGTTGAGCACACGCAGCGGGTCCAGGACCTCGCGCAGGCGGACGAGGTGGTTTTCGTTGCGGGCGAGCTCGATTTCCGCGCCGGCGAGTTCCATGTGGCTGGGGATGCAGGCGAGGCCGGGCAGGCGTGTCTCCACGATCTTGGCGGCGGCGAAATCCGCGCCGACCAGGCAGGGGTAGAGACTGCCGCCATCCTCGGGCAGGCAGCCGAGCGCGCTGGAGGCATTGGCCTGGGGGTCGAGGTCGATGAGGAGCGTGCGCGCGCCTTGTTCCGCCAGCGCCGCCGCGAGGTTGACGGCGGTGGTGGTCTTGCCGACTCCTCCTTTCTGGTTGGCGATCGCAACGATTTTCATGTCCAAAGCAAACGGGGCGGGACGTCGTGGCGGCTCCGGCGACGACCGCGTTCGTGTCGCCAATACCTCACACAATGCGCTTGCCAAGGCCAGCGCTTTTTGTCACCGGAAAACCAATGACCCGCATTCTCCCCACTCCGACACGATGAATTTTGAGATCACCGAACGCTGGCTGATGGATTCCGGCGGCTGGCAGGCGATGAAACCGGCCCGCGCCGCCTGGAAGGCCGGCGCCGTGCTGGCGGTGGAATTCGACGGCACGCGGCTGCGCGGCCAGGTCAACCGCGGCGGCAAACCGATCGCCGCCGGCCTGCTCATCAAGTCCCGCACCGATGTGACCAATCTCTGCTCCTGCCCGGAAACCCGGCGCACCGGGGCGCTGTGCGAGCACAGTCTGGCGCTGGGGCTGGCCTGGATGCATCGGGAGAAACACGACGCGCCGACGGCGGCGCGCGCGGCCTCCCCCACCCCACCCGCCGCGTCGGCGTCCGGCGTCGCACCGGCCGCGCCCGGCATCGCCGGCCCGCTCGAGATCACCCTGCCGCCGACATTTTTCGCCGGCCTGGCGCGCCAGCGGCTCGGCTTGTCACTCCGGGTCGTGACGAAAGCCGGCGAGGAAGAAACGGAAGCCGACCGCCGCCTCCACGCCTGGCTGGCCGCGCAACGGCTCACGCGCGTGCCGCCGCAGCTCGCGCTGGCGGACGCGCGGCAGATCAATGCCCTACTGCTGGCGTTACGCGGCCACCCACGGGTCAGCCTCGGCGGCCAACCGTTCACCATTCCCGCCGTGCCGCCGCGGCTGCCACTGCGCGCCACCCCCGCCGCCGAAGGGGGAACGAACGCCCCGCCGGCCCACCCCAGCCCGCCGCTCATCTTGCGGATCGACCTCGGCTCCCTGCCCGGCCTCCGCTGGTGGGTGTGCGAGGGCACCGCCTGGGGCTTCGATGAACGCCACGCCGCGCTCCACGGCTTCAACGTCCTGCGGGAATTGATCCCGCTGTTTTCCGACGCGAGCCTCCGCGACGGCCTCATCACGGACCTGGCCTGGCTGGTGCGGCACGGCGAGACGCTCGCGGAGTTTTTCGACATCGATGAATCCAGCCCCGACTGGCCGTCCTTCCGCACGGTGGCCGGCCGGCCACAGTTCCGCCTTTTCCTCGACGGCAGCCTGCAGCAACTCACGGCCGAACTCTTCTGCCGTTACGGAGACGGACCGGAATTCCCGCTGCCGATGTCACGGAAAAGCCGCGAGGAGTTTCCGCTGCCCTCGCCAGCCCATCCCGGCCTGTTCCTCGCCCGCCACGAGCCGGCGGAAGCGGCGGCCCTGGCGCAGCTGGAGCGGGCCGGGTTCACGCTCGCGGGCGACGGCCGACGCCTGACACTGCGCGGCCAGAATGACATCCTGTGCTTTTACGCGGGCAGTCTTCCGGAAATGGAGGAGGCATGGACCGTGGAGTTTGCCCCGCGGCTGCGCACCACCTTGCGCCAAGTCGAGCGGATCACGCCGACCTTCCATCCGGTGTCCTGCGACGCGGACTGGCTGTCCTTCGGGATGACCTTGGCGGGCAACCAGGGCACCAAGGTCAGTTGGGCGGAGGCGCGCCGCTGGCTGACCACCGGCCAGAGCCAGCGCCGCCTGCCCAATGGCCGCCTGGCCGTGCTCGTCCCGGAGCAATTCGCGGACCTGGAGGAAGTGCTGCGCGATCTCCAGCCCGAGCAGCGCAAGGGCGCCTTCCGCATCCGCAAGGCACAGCTCGGCTATCTGGAAGCCTCCCTCCAGCAGAAAAAAACGCGTGACGAAACCGGGCTCAACCGCGCCTTCTTCGCACCACCTCCCGAGATTCCGCTCTCCGCGCCGTGGCGCAAAATCCTGCGCAAATACCAGCGCGACGGCGCGGCCTGGATGTTGCAGACGGCGGCCGCGGGCTGGGGCGGGATCCTGGCCGATGAAATGGGCCTGGGCAAAACCGTGCAGGCGCTGGCGGTGATGGCGACGCTGCGCGACGAGGCCCGCGCCGGACGCCCGCTCCTCGCCCCCCCCGGCGCGGCGGACGACCCGTGGCCCACCCTGGCCGCGGCGGGCCTCGGACCGGCCGCGCCCGCCCCCTGCCTGGTGGTGGCGCCCACGTCGCTGCTTGGCAATTGGCGCGCGGAGGCCGCCCGTTTCGCGCCGGACCTGCGCGTGCTCGTCATCCGCAGCGGCGAGCGCGCCCGCGAACTCGACGACCTCGCGCGCGGCCGGGCCGATCTCGTCATCACCAGCTATGCGCTGCTGGCCCGCGACCTCCCGCATTACACCGCGGTGGAATTCCACGCCGTGTTCCTCGACGAGGCGGGCTTTGTCCGCAATCCCGACACCCAGGCCTCGAAAGCGGTGCGCCGCCTGCGCGCGCGGACGCGCTTCGCCCTCACCGGCACGCCCATCGAAAACTCGGTGGGCGACCTGTGGGCGATCATGGAATTCGCCCTGCCGGGGTATCTCGGCCGGCGCGAGGATTTCCGCGAGCGCTACGAACTGCCCTTGCAGGCGGGCGGCCAGGCCGCGGTGCTCGACCGCCTGCGCCGCCGCATGGCGCCGTATTGGCTGCGCCGGCTCAAGCAGGAAGTCGCCCGCGAATTGCCCTCGAAGATCGAAAAAATCGTCGCCTGCGAACTGACGCCGACGCAGCGGGACATCTACACCGCCCTCCAACGCGAGGGCACGCGCAAGGTCGATGACGCGCGCCGCCGCCAGACCTCCGCCCAAGCCCGCCTGACGATGCTGACCGCGCTCCTGCGGCTGCGCCAGACCTGCGGCGATCCGCGTCTGCTGGGCGAGGAGGAATTCCGCGGTCAGACTCCCGAGGAACTCTCCGGCAAATGGAGCGTGCTGGGCGAACTGCTGGAGGAGATTCGCGACGGCGGGCACAACGTGCTCATTTTCAGTCAATTCGCCACTCAATTGCGCCTCTTGCAGGAAGCCGTGCGCGCGGTGGGGCTCGATTATTGCCATCTCGACGGAACCAGCCGCGACCGCGAGGCGCAGATCACCGCCTTCCAGACCGATCCCGCCAAGCGCGTCTTTCTCATCAGCCTCAAGGCCGGCGGTTATGGCCTGAACCTCACCAAGGCCGACACCGTCATCCACTTCGATCCGTGGTGGAATCCCGCGGTGGAAAACCAGGCCACCGACCGCGCGCACCGCATCGGCCAGACGCGGCCGGTCACCGTCTATAAACTCATCGCCGCCGGCACCGTCGAGGAAAAGATCATCGCCTTGCAGCAGCAAAAGAAAAACCTCCTCGCCGCCGCCCTGGATGATACCGCGCCACTACTGGAGCAAGGATTGAGTGAAGAAGAACTCAGGGCCTTAATGAGGGATGATTGATGATCTCATCCTTCATATTTCCTATTTCATCCTTCTAACCCGGAGGCGGCGGCTGGAGGGTCTTGAGCCACTGGCGGGCGGCCTCGGCTTCCGGCTCCTTGGGGAATTCGCTGATGATGCGCTTGAGATCCGCGATGGCGCCTTCCATCAAATTGTGGCGGCGCTGGAGATCGGGCACCTGCAGATAGACGCGGATTTTGTCGGCGCTGGATTTGTAAGCTTTGGCGGCCTTTTCAAAGTTGACGGCGGCGCGCTTGATGTCATCCGGCGCATATGTCTGGCACAGGATGCCGAGCGCCTCCCACAACGTGCCGCTCTTGCGCGCGGTGGCGGCTTTCTCCACCTCGGCCAATAGCGCGGATTTGTCCTCGGCATTGCCGAAGCGGCGGATGAGTTGGTGATAAAGCTGGAAGTCGGCATAGGGGCCGGCGGGCTTGGCGTCCTCCCGATGGGCGAAGGGACGATAGAGAGGGTCGCCGATGACGACATTCATCCACGACAACGAGGGCGTCGCCATCCAGGCGGCTTCGGCATGCGTGTAGCCCTTGAGCAGGCGGTCGATATAGACATCGAAATGGGTGGTGAGGCTGAGATACGGCTCCCAGGTATTGCCCAGCACGGCCGCCGCGCCGCGCGCCAGCAATGGGCCGGCCCATTCCTGCGTCGTCGAGCGGATGGTGGTGGCGGAATAGGAATGCAGGTGGGTGGCGATGGCGCCGCGGCGGAAGCGGAAGGCGGGATTCAGCAGCGGGCCATCCGCGGTCCGCACATACCAGCCGAGATAGACGGCGGCTTCGGTCATCGGGTAATTTTTCGGCAGCGTCTCCGGATGCGCGTCGATGAGCACCGGCCAGCCGCTGGTGCCGAGCGTTTTGCCGGCGAACAGGATCCATTTGTCGCCCTCGTCATACGCGCCGCCCTTGCGCGCGAGATCGAGATAGACGCGCCCCCACAGCCCGCCCGCCTCGGCGGCCAGCGCGTCGGTCACCAACCGCTCGGCGATCTTCAAAGTCGGCCCGTCCACCCGGCCGACGAGCAGCATCATGGGCGCGGGCAGGCGCGCGAAGGCTTCGTCCTTGTTGTAATAGGGATTGTTGACCGCGCCGGCGATGGCGTGGCCGGGCAGGCCGAGCAGCGCCAGCTCGCTGTCCACGCTGGAGTTGTTCTGCTGCATGGTCGCCGGTTTCGGCGGAGGAGTGGGCTTGCCGGTCGCGGGATCGATGGGGCCGGGCGGCGACAACTGCTCGGAGATCCGCAACGGCACGCCGCTCACCAGCACCAGCACGCGGATGCGGTTCTCCATCGCGGCCTGCTGGCCGTCGGGGGTCGTGCCCAGTTTCCACCACCCGCGCTGGGTGAAAGCCTCGCGCAGCGGTGTCTCGACGGTGGCGACGAACTGCTCCCGTGTGATCGTCTCCTCCAACGGCATGGGCAGGCCGACAATCTGCGCCGGCGGCACCTTCCGCGATTTCGCGTAATGCTCGGCCAGTCCTTTGGAGCCGGGCGTGGCGGTGTTGTAAACCACCGCCGTGGCCGGAGCGTAGTCGGGAGAAGGTGGCGCGGCCACCAGCCCGCGCAGGGAGCACCCGAGCAGGACAGCGGCAATAAGAAGGCGAATTTTCACGAAGCGTGGAATGGTTGGGGACAGGGGCAAACGACGGCTCAAACGGGGAATGGTAACGAAATCGTCAGCCCATCATACGCCAATCTGACGCGAGGGGGTAATTTTTCCTCCGCCGCGGCATGGCCGATCTCGCATTGGAAATGGGTGAACCACGCGCGGGCGGGCCGCAGCCGCTCCACCACCGCCAGCGCTTCCTCGAAGGTCTGGTGCGTGACGTGATCGGTGTAACGCAGCGCGTCGAGGACCAGCACCTCCACCCCCTCCAGCGCGCGCAGCGTGGCGTCGGGAAAGCGTTTCACATCCGGGAAATACCCCAGCAGCTTGCGCCCGCCGCGTTGGAACAGAAAGCCGTGCGTGGGCACCCGGCCGTGGATGACTTCCAGCGGCACGACCTCCAGCCCGCCGAGATCGAACGGCCCGCGGAAGGGCATCGGCCGGGGCTTCAAATAACCGGGGAAACGGTTCTCGCCGTTGAAGGCATACTCGAACATCCGCCGCACCGAGGCCAGGCAATCCGCGCTCGCATGGATCGGCAGCTCGGCATCCTCCGCCACCGTGAACCGCCGCAGATCGTCGAAACCGGCGACATGATCGACATGCGCGTGGGTCAGCAACACCGCGTCCAGGGACGTCACCCCGTAGCGCAGGCATTGCGCGCGGAAATCCGGCCCCGTGTCCACCACCCATCGCGCCTCCGGCGTGCGAAGGCGCAAGGAGGCGCGCCACCGCCGGTCACGCGGGTCCGCCGATCGGCACACGGGGCATCCGCATCCGATCATGGGGATGCCGACCGAAGTGCCGGTGCCCATGAACAGGATTTCCCATGTCTGCCCCGATGTCGCGCCGGCCATGCCCCTCCCCCTACCCCAAGTCCGTCAGTTTGCGAACCGCGATGCTGATAAAATAAGGGATAGAGGGTTTTCAGAGGGCGCTATTTTCCACTACATTTTGCGCGATTTTGGGCGATGAAGGCAGGGCAGGACCGAGGCGATGGAGCAGTTCGGCCACCATTTTGTCCGGACGCGCCACCACTCGCAGACGCAGGTCGCTCGGGGTGAGGGGTGCCTTCCGCTTTGACGGGTAGCACCCCGTCCAGGATACGCACCGTGACCACTTCCTTGAGCCGTCGGCGCGCGCCGCCGCCCGGTTCTTTGCCGCTCACGTCGTCGTGTGAGCGGCGCAATCGGGAAGGCCACGGATGGACGTCCAATACTCTGCTCGGACGTCATCATCGATCTCGACCGGAATCCTCTCCCCATACAGCCTATCCGATCCATCCTTCTTCGGGCCAGAAATCCAGTAAGTGTCGCCAGTCGCAAGATCAAAATAATTCGCCTTGAAACCCTGCCCTTTGAGACTCTGAGACCTGTTCATTATAATAGAGAGTGCGGCCGGTGCGCGAAAAAGTCACCCTCCCGATGCGGGCCGGCCCGGTCAACCCGCCGCCCTTATCTTCGATATACATGATCCGCGCGTTGGGCCGCTGCCGCCTTGGCGGTGCGGCCTCGGCGGCCGACCGGCTCAAGTCGGCCACCGCCGTCCGAAGTGAGGCCTCTTTCGCTGTCATGGTGAAAGTTGGGTAGCATTGGGACGATCACGGTCAACGACCGGGCGGAAATGAGCGTTGATCGCAGAGGGCTGATCCGAGCCTCTCTTCCGTGGCGGGAATAATCGCCGAAGGCAGCCGACAGCGCCAGCTGTTCCGGCGGGCGGGGCTCGCGGCTTTTTTTGGAAGGGCGCGGGGCAGAAACGCCAACGCGGCTTTTTCGCTTGGCGGAAAGGACCGGGTGTGGTCACAATGATCCATAGTCTCGGCCGCTCTGCGGGCATTGAGGCATTTCCCCGGTCCTTTATCGATTGGAGAGAAAGCGTGGGTGTTTGCCGCCTCGGCAGTTGTTCCCTTCTATCATGCCCAAGTCTGCGGAGCGGCCACTCAACCGCCCACTGGCTCCACCCCCAACGCCCGCGCCGCGCGCAATCCATCCTCCCGATCCAGTCCCCGTAATCGTCTCGACGCCGTGCGCCGCTTCTCACTGAACCACGCCCGCCGGTGTTGAAAGACATCCTCCACAAATCCCTTCGCCCCCAATATCGCCCCGTCGGTGAAGTAACGCACCCGCAGCCGCAGATACTCATGCCGCGGCAACCGCCCCCGGTTCGCCCGCACCGCCTCCACTTCCTCCTCCGTGAAACCACGGCGCACCAGCCGCTCCTCCTCGTTCACCACCCGACGGCCCCGGCCAAAAAGCTCCTCCCGATACCATCCCAACAGATCATCGAGAGAAAACGTCGCTTCATTGGCATAATCCGGATCCAACGAAACCGCCGCCTGTCGCAACCCGCCTTGCGCCCGCGCCTGCCCCGCGCATGCCTCTCCATACCCGCACCACCGGTAATCCTTCGGATCCTCCACCAACCCCGCCCGCACTGGATTCAGGTCGATGTAGGCCGCCATCGCCCGCAACGCGTCGCCGCCTTCCACCAACACACTGCGAAAGCGATCCTCCCACAGCGTCCCCCGCCGCCGCACCGGCCCCCGGCCGTTGAACCACTGCGAAAAGCGCTGCTTGAGCACCTTCATGAACTGGCTCACATCCCACATATTGCGGAAATAGCGCTCCCGCTCCGTCTCCGCGGCGGGGTGATTGTTGCCCGCCCGCCACTGCTCCAACCATCCTTGCAAGGTGCGGGCCTCGCCTTCGCCTTTGGTGGCCGCCACCAACGCGACCAATTCCGCATCCGTGGGTAGGA
>CAZQUC010000109.1:0-11484 GCA_964596095.1 uncultured Enterobacteriaceae bacterium | reverse complement strand
CCGACGGGCGTGGAGGCCAACGTGCCGTGGCAGACGTTGCTCTTCCGGCCGGACCCGCACCGCGGCACGCCGCAGCAGCATTGGGGCAGCCGGGGCGTGCCGGACCATGTGTATCTCGACGCCTTCCGCATGCCGATAGTGAAGCCCTCGACCGCCGTGGCCGCCCTCGGCTCGTTGAGCGACGTGTGGACGGCCAGCGACACGTTTTCCACCACCGGCCGCATCAATCTCAACCACCGGATCGAGCCCTTCGCTCACGTGCGCCGGACCACCGCCCTGCACGCGCTGCTCAAGGCGCAGAAGCTGCTCGCCATTCCCGACGCCGGGGCCGCCACTTACAAAACCGGTGCGGGCGATCAACCGTGGCGGCATCATCTCGATGCCACGCAAACCCTGCGGCAATGGGAAGCGCCGTGGCGGGAAGACGGGCGCGTGTTTCTCCAGGCCTCGGAAATCTGCGAGCAATGGCTGGTGCCGGAAGGCAAGACGCTGGAAGACATGGCCACTTTCTGGCAGGCGCACCGGCCGACCGGCGACAATTCCAAGGAGCGGCCCTACGCCCATCTTTACCCGCATCTCACCACGCGCTCGCTGAGTTATGAAATGCACGTCCTCGCTGAAACGATCGCGCCGGCCGAGGGTGGCGCGCCGGACCGCTTCCGGCCGGGCGTCGATCTCGTCACCGGTCGTGCGCAGCGCATGGTGGCGATCACCGGACGGATCGATCCCGCCGATCCGGGGCTGCCGGATTACGTGAGCGAACTCGCCCGCGATCCCGCGGCCCCCGTGCGGCCGCTCACGCATTTCATCCACTGGCGCGCTGATCTCGCCGCCATGGCGCCGGCACGCGAGCCCTCGATCACGCAGGTGGAACGGGTGCTCTTGCCCGATCCCGACGCGCCGGAAGGGGTGGAGCTGCGCTGGGAGGCCGGGCACGATCAGGTCTGCGAGGTGGAAGTCTCCACCGACCTGTATCAGTGGCGTCCGCTGGGATTTTTCAACGCGGGCGAGAGTGTGGATTTGACCGACGGAAGCGCCACCCTCCTGCCTTCCCCAACCGAAGCCCGCCTCCGCCTGCGCCCCGAGCCGGGACGCCCGTCGTTCTTCCGGTTGCGGTGGGCGGAATGAGCGGCCGGCCACCACGGTGCGGCGGGAGGGAACGCTCCGCTCCGTGAGGGGGCGATTGACAAGGATAGGAACATCAATAGAAAAACCGAAATGGGCTCCGAATCTCCAGATGCCGAGTTGCGCCACCACATCATCGACGGATTGGCGGCGGCGACAGAGCTTGAGCGGCGGTTCAGGAAGCCCTTGGAGCGATTCCTGGCGAGCCTCTGTGATCGCGCGGATGGGCGTTCTCTGGAGAAGATTCCCGAGGTCGTGGGGCATGTGCTGGAGCGCTGTTATGGGCGGCAGCCATCCCTGTTGGACAAATGGCGCGGCGAGGAGAATTTGAACGCATTCCTGCGCACGGTCGCCGCCAATGACCTGCGCACGTGGTGGAAATCCGCCGACCACCGCAAAAGCCAGGAACTGGGCGACGGGGCGTCGGACATTCCCGAGCGGGCGGGCGGGGAGGATGTTGAAGAAGCGGAGATTTCGCTGGCGGTGGAAGCGCTTCATGCCGCGATCGCCGAAGCGGCCCGCCGGACTCCGGATGGGCTGGTGCTGATGCGGCTCAAGGGCTTGCACGGGGTGGAGCAACGCGCGCTCGCCCGTTGCTGGGGGCATCATGAATCGCGGACCTCCCGCCAGATCAAAGAGGCGATGGAAGTCATCCGCGCCACCGCCGCCGGTTACACCCGCGAGCGGGGGTTCGACCTGAGCCCGGCGGTGTGGCGGGCCTCCCTGCAGCGGGATCCCGGCATGCTCCTCAAGGGGGCGGACACCGCCAGCGGCCTGTCCGTCGAAGAGGTGGCCGGATTGGAAGAGCTGGCGACCCGCGGCCTGGCCGGAAAACACCAGGCGAAACCACAGCGGGAGCTGGTCGAATTGCTGGTGGCCCGCCCCGAAGCGCTCGCCTTTTTCGCGCAGCGTCTGAAACGTTCCGACGAGAACGGCGGCCCTCCCGACAGCCACCCGGCGTTGGAAGGCGCCGGGGCGCGGCTGGTCGAATTCACCCGCCGGACCTTGGAGCGGCTGCCACCCTCCGAGGCCCTGACCGTGATCGAACCGGAAGCCCGGCTTTTTTTTGACGACCTGTTGCGCGGCATCAAGGCCGAAGGAGGAACCCTCTGGCTGCTCCGTCCCGGCGAAACCTCGCTGGAGGCGGTCTTCAATCCCGCCGAACCCGCCATCATCGGGAAACGCCAACCGTTGGCTTCCGGCCTGATCGGCCTGGTCTTCGCGACCGGAGAGCCGCTGTGGTCGGAGAACGTGCCGGAAGACAGCCGGCATTCTCCTTTGATCGACACGGCGCTCGGCCGCGAAACCCGCAGCATGATCGCCGTGCCTTTCAGCCCGGCCGACCGGCCCTGCGGGGTGCTGACGGCGGTTCGCTTCGGTGCGGCCGCCCCCTTCTCCCAGGAAGACGCGATCCGTTTCCAGCGGGGCGCCGACGTGTTCGGCCGTTTGGTGACCCATCACCTCTGGACGCAGGCCTTGGGGATCTCGACACCCTCCGATGGTCCGCCCCGGCCGCCCCGCTGATCCCGCCCGGCTCACTTCTCGGTCATGGCCACGACCCCGCCCTTTTCGAGCGGCGCGTTCGCTTCCAGCAGTCCGAGGAAGAACCGCGACGGGCCGTCCCCTTGGGCGCCCCTGACCTCGGAGGCGCGGCCAAACAGCGCGCGCGCCGCGTCCCTGTCGCCGGCTTGCAAGGCGGTCACCGCGTCATGGTAAAGAGTGATCCAGGCCGGCTCGTCGGGCTGTTGCGCGGGGCCGAGATGCTCCCACACCTCGGTGGGTTCCTGACGGCCCTTGACTTGGAACAACCCGACACGGCGCAGCCGGAATTCCTCCCCCAGATGGGCCTTGACCGCGTCGCTGAGCAGAATCCGCGTGCCCAGCATCCGGTTCAATCCCTCCAGGCGCGAGGCGAGATTGACCGCATCCCCGATAAGCGTGTAATCGACATGCTTTTCCGTGCCCACGTTGCCCGCCACCACGTCCCCGAAGTGAAGGCCGATGCGGGTTTTTAGCTCCACCCCATCCACGGACAACCGATCGCTCTGGGACAACCGCCAGGCGGCACGCGCGGCTTTCTGTGGCGCGGCCGGATCGGCCAGCGGTGCGCCCCAGGCGGCGAAGATGGCGTCTCCGATGAATTTGATGACCACGCCGTCGTGATCGAAAATATGGCCGGTGGTGCGCTCGAAATAATCGTTGAGCATCGCCACGATGCGCTGCGGATCCCTCACCTGCTGGCACATGTCGGTGAAGGCCTCGATGTCGGTGAACATCATGGCCGCCTGGATTTTCTGGCCGCCGATTTCCAGGCGGAAGTTTTCCCTCGTCAATTCCTGCAGCATTTGCGGCGAGAGGTAGCGGGCGAAGGCCGCGCGCAGTTGGCGTTGTTCGGTGCTGAGCCGGAGCCGGAGAAAGCGCTCGACGTAGAAGTGCGAGCCGACGCCCCCCACCAAGGCCACGGGCACTTGCAGGAACGCCGCGATGCTCCACGGAAACCAGAACCGGCCGTGCATGACCGTCAACGTGCCGACGCCCATCAGCAGCAGCATGAGCATCGGCGCGAGGAAGACCCCTCGCCCCGGCCGCGTCAAGGTCAGGCCCGCCCCCGCGAGCAGACCGGTGGCCAGGATCAACCCGAGGTCGAATGAGCGCCCGGAGCGGGTCAGCCAATTGCCGTTCAGCAAATTGGCGAGCATGTTGGCTTGCAGCTCCACCCCGCTCATCAACGGCAGCCGTTCCCGGCGGGAAAACCGGTGGAACGGCGTCGAAAACACATCCTGCCCGGCCGAGAATCCCGCGATGCCCGGTTTGCCGCCCACGATCACGATTTTGCCGCGCAGCAAGGAAGTCTCCCCGCTCAGCACGTCTTTGGCGCTCAAGGAATGAATGGCCAGGCGGGCGTCGGGATCGTCCGGCCGCGGCGGCGGTCCGACGAAATTGATCCAGCGGGTCTCCTGGCGGGTGGATTCCTGGAGCGGGGCGCCCAACGCCACGGCGGCCCGCCAGGTCAGGGACGGATAATCGGAGGTGCCGGTGATCAATTCCCGCACCACGAAATTCGGGTCGGGCGTCACGGTCACCACGGCGATGCCTTCGTCATCATCGCCCTCGCTGGCGGCGTCCATCAGGATCTCGATCGGCGCAAGCAGATTCTCCACATACGCTCCGGTTTGGCTGGTTTGCTCCCGCTCGGTGGCCAGCAGCAGAGGTGACGGCATTCGGCCGGGCAACGGCCGGCCGTCTTCATCGACGCCGCGGAAACGGCGGATGGCGGCGGCGAACGCCTCATCCACGGAGGGATCGGCTGCCCACGGCTCGTTGAAGATCACGTCGTAAAGCACGGCGGCGGCTCCCGACTCCCGCAATCTGTCCAGCAAGGGCGCCTGGATTTCGCGGCCGAACCGCTTGTCGTGAAAATTATCCAGATAGACCAGGCGAAGATTCTCCGCGCCGCCGGCCCGGTGGACCAGAAACGGCATGTCATAGCTCAGCATCGCCAAGCCCTCGCCGGGCCGTGACAGGCCGAGCCAGCCGGCCAGCGAGGTCAGGATCGCTCCGGCCACCGCCAACAAGACCCGCAGGCGAAAGCCCGTGGCGGGCGGAATCGCGGCCGGGTCGGCGTTGGTGGCTGGTGGCATGGGCGATGACGGACCTGTTCCTGCCGTCACCAAAGGCGGGACGGCCGCGGAATCAACGTCCCATCTCTCCGCCGCCGGAGTTTCGCGGGTCATGACTCAAAAACTCATCCGGCAGCGCAACACGAAGGTGCGCTCGCGGGGAATGCTGTTGAAGGGATTGAGCGGGCTGAGCTGGTAGTTGGTGTCGTTGAGGTTGAGCACGCCGAAGGAGATCTCGCTCATATTGCGGCGGAAGCGGTAGCCGGCCATGATATTGAACTGCCAGAAGTCATCCCCGGCGCGGGGAAGCGCGCCGAAGGGCCGCCCGTTCGGATCGTCGTTGAGGCTCTGCGAATACCAATTGGCCTCCGCACGGGCGAAGAAGCCGCTCGGCGAATTCCAATGCAGATGCAGTGACAGCTCGTGGAGAGTGGCCTGGTCGGTGATATCCGCCGAGGGCAGGAGGAGGGTGGGAATTTCGGGATACCGGCGATGCAGCTCGGAGCGGGTCACGCGGTAGTTCGCGCCGAAGGCAAACTGGCGGCCGAGCAACTGGCTGAGGGAGAAACCCAACGAATCCTCCCGATATTCCAACCGCTCGCGCGTGCCGCCGGGGAAATAGGCCGGGCTGTTGGGCAGCAGGACCAGATCGTAACCAGAGAAGACGCCGACGGTGCGCTCCACATCCTGTTTCACGCGGTTGGCGCTCGCGCCCCACCAGGTATTGGTGGGCAGCCGGCCCTCCAGGCTCAGGCCCATGATTTCGTATTCCGGCGTTTCCACCGAGCCGACCAGCGATTCGGAAATCACCGTGCGATAGGCCTGGTTGAAGCCCGCGACCTGCACCGGCTCCAGCCGCACGCTTTCATCGAAGCTCACGCCACCCAACCCCTCCGTGTAGGCTCCGCGCACCGTCAGCCAGCGCGAGGGCGTGAGGACAAAGCCGTATTTTCCGGAAACCTTTTTGTCGTGCCGCTCGCCCGCGCTGACGGGCGGATTGCGGAAATTCTCCGGATGCTCGATCTCATCGTAAGCCACCCCGCCGATCAAGGTCAGCCACGGAAAAGGTTTGAGATAATCGTAGGCATACAAACTCTTGCGGCGGAAATCACTCACCACCCGTTGCCGGGCGGCGGGCGTGGTGAAACCCCCGAAAAAGTTGGGCCGGAGGACGGTCAGCTCGGTTTCCGTGATGAACTCGCCCTCCTGGTAGCGGCCGCCGAGCAGCAGCGTGTTGTATTTCGTCTGCCAGATGTGCTGCGCCTCGAAGGTGTGAATCTCGAATTCCCGCCGGGTGTCGAACACGAACGGCGAGGATCCCACGCCGAGCACCTCCCCCTGGTTGAGATAGGGCGCGATTTCCTTCAGAAAACCCTCCGAATAACTCAGCGTCTCGAAATCCAGCCCCAGCGTGGCGGGCGGGTTCATCCAGTCGTTGAAGGCCGGGTTGGTGAAGGCGTCGAACCCGTATTCATCCAGACTGAGGAAGCCCGGACGCATGTGGTCCGTGCCGCGCAACAGCAGACGCTGGGTGGAGAGCGGATCGCGCAGGCGCTGCTCCGCGCTCAGGCGGCCGGCGAGGAACAACGTGGTGGCGTTGGGCGACCAGCGGTGGTTCCAGCCCGCCAGCAGCAGGCCCGGATGTTGTTTCTCCTCGAAGTCGAAGGCAGGCGCGACGGGTTGGTTGTCGTAGGTCTCGAAGTTATCGCCGCTCTTCTGGTCCTGCCATTTGCCGAGGAAATAAAACACGTCGCTGGGAGTGACCTGCCACTTGAACTGCGCGTAAACCTCCGCGCGCGTCGCCTCCGCGTTGGGTCGGTCGCCGTTGTATTTCCAGTAGGAGGCGTCGATCCCGAAGCTGACCGGCCCATAGGCGCCGAAGAGCGAGCCGCTGGTGGTCAGCTCGTTGGTGCTGCGCCATTCGGTCGTCACGTTGCCGCCGAGGCCGTCGGCTTCCAGCATCTTCGAGTATTCCTGCTGGGAGACGAACTGCGAGAGCGGCCCGCCGC
Organism: uncultured Enterobacteriaceae bacterium; assembly: GCA_964596095.1. GTDB lineage: Bacteria > Verrucomicrobiota > Verrucomicrobiia > Verrucomicrobiales > V1-33 > CAJBME01. The sequence goes on along the minus strand of CAZQUC010000109.1, from coordinate 4,730 downwards.
CGACCGGCGAGAGCAGGTTGGCCAGCAGCAGCTCGTTGAACCACGGCGTCTCGTAGCGCAGGCTGATGCGCTTGGGATCGCGCAACGCGTCATAGGCGTTGGCGAGGAAGAGGTGCGAGGCGGCGTTGGTGTAGTCATGGTTCACCGCGCGCGCCGCCTCCCACATCGCCACGTCCTGGAGGCCCGCGTTCTGGTAAATTTTCGCCAGGTTGGCGCCGCGGACCGCGCGGTCCTGGTCGAGCAGCAACCCCGAGCGATAGACCCGGCGGTTGTCATTGAGGCGGATGGATTCATGGAGGTCGGTGATGGCCGCGTTCGGCTGGTTGAGCTGCTGGTGCTCCAGCGCGGAATAAAGCCATGGCGTGGGATCGTTGGCGTCGAGCTGCTTCGCCAGCTCGAGATCCTTGCGAGCTTCCTCCGCCAGCCCTTCCGCGCTCAGCACCTTGCCGAGGTAACTGTGAAAGAGGGACACCGTCGGCTCGACCGTCGCCGCCGTCTGCAAATCCCGGCGGCCGCCTTCCAGGTCGCCGCGCTTAATCTTGGTCAGGCCGAGGCCGAGCCAGCCGTTGCCCAGCCCCGCATCGAGCGCAAGCGCTTCCTCGAAGGCCGCGCGCGCGCGCCGCACCCGGTTTTCGCTGCTGAGCACGAACCCATGCAGCGCATGGGCCTGGGCGTTGCGAGGGGTTTGGGCCAAAGCCCGGAGCAGGGCAAACCCGGCGGCCGGAGCGCGCCCGAAGGAAAACTCCAGCTCCGCCAGCCGCGTCCACGCGTAACCGTTTTCCGGCGAAAGTTCCGTGGCGCGCCGCGCCGCCGCCCGCGCGGCCTCCAACTGCGAGCGCGACTGCCGGTAATAACTCTCCGCCAGGGCTTCCGCCGCCGAGGTGATCGACTCCGGCGGCCACTCCGGCTGCTCCTCGAACCGCACGGCGGCGATCACCCGCTCCAATGCCCGCCGCCCGGCCTGGTCCGCCGGCACGCGCGCCAATTGCCGCCGCGCCTCCTCCACCCGGCCCACCGCCAGCAGCACCCCCGCCTCATAGACCCGCGCGTGGACGCCGCCCGGCCCCGTCGCCGGATAAGTCTCCAACGCGCCCAGCACATCGCCCGCACAGTAGGCCTCCAGCGAAGCCGCCACCCGTGTTTCCTCCGCCGGCGTCAGGCCCAGCGCCGTGGGATCGAGCACCGCCGGATAATACAAGGCCCATTGCAGAATGTTCGTCGCATGAATCACCGCGGTGCGACGCGGGGCCTCGCCGCGACGCGCCTCGCCCGCCTCTCCCGCCTCCAACCGCAGGCTCCCCCGCTCGTTCGTCATCTCCACCTGCCCCTCGATCACCTGGATGAACGTGCGTCCGTCGTCCTCCACGCGGACCACCAATTGCGTGCCGCGCAGCGCGCCGTTGACCGCCGGCGTCTTGATGTCGATCTCCCCGCTCTTCTCCCGGCTGAACAAAAACGCCAAGCCTTTCAGCAGCGAAAGCTGGGACCGGTCGTTGCTGAACATCGCCGGACTGATCCCCACCGTGGTGAACTGCTCCAGCCGCATCGTGTAAAGATCGGTCAGCCGCACCGTCGCCCGGCTCCGCCGCTGGGTGCGGACACGGTCATGCACCGTCAAGGATTGATTCACGGCCGCCGCCGACCACTCGTCGCCGCCGCCTTTCGACGTCTGCACTTGATTGGCGATCTCAAGGATGGTCGCCTCTTGGGCGGATAACCATCCGAAGGCGAACAGGAAGGCGGCCAGGGCCGGCAGGGTGGAACGCTTCATAAAGCTTGGAGTGAGGTGGTTAAGGTGGTTGAAACAGGAGCGCGGCAGGCGCGGGTGGGAGAATCCCGCACCCACCGCTTGGACCGAAGGGAAGAGAGAGATGGTCCAAGAAGGAGAGAGAAGCATCCTTCACTTTGGCAGAAGGAGACGTATGGCGAACTTGCGAAGAAACACCAAGAAATCTCGCGCACCGCGCAAAAAAGGCGCCAGCCAAGCCGGAATACCCCCCAAGGCACCCGCGCCCACCTCCTCCATCCACCACCGCTACCCCATAAAAATTTTTGTTGTATTTTCGGCGTGTTTTGAAATAAAGATCAGCATGAGCGAGCCTGCACCAATCATTGATAACGTTCTCCCCGCGCTGGGACTTCTCGCCCCCTTGAGCGAGGAGGAACGCCTGGAACTCTCCACCTACGGCACCTTTCTGGAACATCACAAAGGCGAGAAGCTGGTGGAGCAAGGGCAACCCCAGGGATATCTGCATCTCCTGCTCAGCGGAGAGCTGCGCGTGGTGGCGGCTTCCGATGAAGCGCTGCTGACCCTCGGTTACGTGGAGCCGGGCGAGTCGGTGGGGGAAATGACCCTCCTGGAGCCGGTCGAATCCGCTTCGGCCCATGTCGTGGCGCAAAGTCCTGTCAAAGTCTGGGCCATCCAGCGGCAGGATTTCGACAGCTTCCTGGCCTCTCACCCGGCGGCGGGAGGAAAAATCCTCCGGGAGATCGCGATCTTGCTGGCACAGCGCCTGCGCCGCCGCACCGAGCATCTGGTGCAGAGCCAGCGATGATTTCGCCGCGGCAGGCCATGCTGCCGCCCTCTTCCATCGTTGCCCCGACCATGTCCCCTCGAAAATCCAACGGACCATTGTGATGGCCTCGAAGTCCCATCTTTTCGGCTGGGGAGCAGCCGTCAGCCTGCTGGTGGTGGGAGCCATCTGGTGGGGAACGACACGCCCGCCACGCACGTCGGAAATCCCACCGCCCTCGCCCCCTGAAATCCCTCAGGAAGCCTCGACGCCCGACACGCCGCCCGATGATCCCACTCGGGATCCGCTATCTCAATTGCGGGCGCACCAGTCTCCGGCCGCCGCGGGGGAATACCTCCAGCAGTTGAAAGCCCACCTGCTCGGGTTGCCGGCCGAGGAAGCGGCGCATTGGATCACGACACAGCTTGACCACGGGGACGATGGCGCGACGGGGCTGGAATTCACCCTCGCCGCCGATGGCTCCCTCACCACTTGGCCCAGCTTCCGGGTGTTCCTGCTCGACGTGCTGCGGGCGGTCGATCCGACCGCGGCGGCGGACGCCGGGCGGCAGCAGCTTCAATCCCCCACCACCGCGGATGAATGGGCGGTGGCCCTGCGCAATGTCGGCAGCGGGCCGGACGCGGAAGCCGACACCGACTTGCTCAAAGCCAAAATGCGCGAACTGCTCGCCCACGACGCCTGGGCGGCCGACCCTTCCACCGGCTATCTGGAAGCGTTCGATGTTATCGTGCATGCCAAAGACACCACGCTCCTTCCCGACTTGCTCGCCCGTTGCGCGGATCAGGATCGCAAGGCGGTGCGCCATGCCTCTTTCCTGACTCTCGACCGGCTGGTCCAGGCCGCACCCGCCGCGATGCTGGAGCAACTCGCGGCTGCCGACGCCATCCCGCCCGAAAACGCCCTCATGCTTTCCAATATGGTCGCGCGCGCCGATGTCCGCGAAGACGCCCAACGCCAAGCCGTGGAAACCTACCTGCTGGCTCCCCAGCGCACACCCGCCGAACTCCAGGCCTTCGCCGGCGTCTTCCCCAACGCCAATCAATTCGTCTCCCGCAACCTCCTCACCCCCCAGCACACCCCGGACGGAGCCGACCTGGCCGCGCGCGACCGCGCCACGCTGGAGACGCTCACCCAATGGCTGGACGACCCCCGTTTCGAGGATCTCCGTCCCCATCTCGAACGCGCCGCCGAGCGCCTGCGCGACTTCGTCCGTTAATCAGCCCCCGTTTCCCAACGGCCAACGGCAGGCCCGCATCGTGAGGGCGGGCCACATGTCCCCAAAGCCATCGGCGCTCTCCACCCTCGCCCATGCGAAAAAAATGTTCTTTCTTCGCCATTTTTTCGCAAGCGGCACGCCCCACTCCGTCTGCCCCATGAAGCCGAATCCACCAAAGATCGCCCGATGAAAACGACACCACATCCCGGTTCGCACGGTCCTGCCGCCCCTCCGCGGGGAAGGCGTGGAGCCAATGGTGGGCTTTCCACGTCCCCTTTGGTAGCAGAGGGGCGGGAAGACCGCGCGGATCAGGATGGGCTTCTCGCACCACCCGATGCCCGTCGCCTCTGAGAGGAGGCAGGAGCCCTGCCTCACTCGCGATCTCCCGAGTCACGGGAAAATCGACGCCGGGTTCTTGGCGTATTCGGCCGCCTTTTCCTTGAGGTCGTCGGGCAAGGCTTGCTCCAAGGCGGTGGCGCGTTCCCGGGCGGAGGGAAGCTTGTCCGCGGCGAGTCGATACAAGGCGAGGGCGGCGGCGGGTTCGGGTTCGCCACGTGCGCCGATTTCCAGCAGACCGCCCAATGACTCCAAAGCTCGTGGATGGCCTTGAGAGGCAAGGCGGCGGTAAAGCTCCAGCGCGCCGGGCAGGTCGGGGGGGCCGCCTTCGCCAGCCACCAGCAGGCCCGCGTAGTTCAGGATGGCGGCCTCGAAGCCGCGCTGGGCGGCTTCGCGCAGCCACGCGCGCGCCGCCACCAGATCACGCATCACCCCCTGGCCATCCTGATAGCGGATGGCGAGGCGGTTCTGCGCCGGCGCATAACCGCCGGTCGCGGCGCGGTAATACCAGCGGCAGGCTTCGGCTTCGTTTTTTTCCACACCTTGGCCGTTCTCCAGGCACACGCCGGTGTTGAATTGGGCCATCGGAAGTCCAAGTTCGGCCGCTTTGTGGAACCACTCGAACGCCTGCTGGGCGTCGGCGG
>CAZQUC010000108.1:3428-11529 GCA_964596095.1 uncultured Enterobacteriaceae bacterium | reverse complement strand
GTCGCTGGAAGTCCAGACGGCCCGCGCCGCGCGAGACTTTTTCCAGGACCGCATAAACACCGCGGCGGTCGGCGAGGGAAACGTCGCCGCCGTCCTCGTTGAGAAACAGCTCGACCCAGCGGAAGCGCGGCGCGGAATGCCCGAGGCGGCGCGCCAGATCATAGACGAAGGTGTTGAAGAGCAGCGTGGGATCCTTGTTCTCATCCGGATCGGGAAAATAGAGCACCCAATCGGAATGGGCGGGCATGCCCAGCACGGGCACGTCGAGTTCGGCGCCGGTCTCCGTCCACGCTTCGACGGTGTAGGGCTTTTCGCGCCACGTGCTGGAGAAGGCGCCACGGCCGCGGATGCCGATCTGTGAAAAGAATTGCGGCGCGGCCGCGGTGGTGGCGGTGGCCGCGCCGGCCGCGCGTTCCCAGGCAAGCCAGGCGGCCGGTTGCCGGGGCACTTGTTGGACGCCCGCGCCGGTGCCACTCCAGCCTTTTTGCGGGATCGTGCCGCCCTGAAAATTGTCGATGACTAGGATGGGCAGCGGCGAGGTGTAGCCGGCGAGATCGGGCGCGAGCTTGACCCAGGACGCGTGGGTGACCGCGCCGGGCTGCCCGAATTGCTCCGCCCATGCCTGCACCTGGGTCGAGGTCGTGATGCTCAGCGGCGCGGTGTAAGGCTGCGCGGCCTCGGCGTGGTTCAGCCGGTAGAAGATGGGAGCACCCGGGGTGGCGCAGGTCAGCTCCACGGTCAGGTCGCCGCTCAGCAGGCCGGACGGCTGCGAAAACAAAACGGGAGCCGGGCGCGGCAGCGCGGCATTATTGGCCGCGCCGGGGGTAGGCGAGGCCAGGTAGCCCGCCAAGCGCGGATCCGCGCCGATGAGGCCGTAGCTCTCGTCGTCCTCTTGCGAGGGAAAGGCGGGCGCGAATTCATGCACGATGCCGGCGGGGCCGGTGAGCGCGAGATATTCGCCTTCCTTGCCGAGGCGGAAATTTGCATGCCATTCGCCGGTGGGAGACACGCGGTCCTTGCCGGAAAGAAAGATCACCTTGAACACGCCCGCGGGCAGGAGTTCCGCCGGCAGCGCCCACTGGTGCGGCTGGCCGGGCTTGTCGGTCAGATAATACCCGCCCAAGGGCACGGCCTGCTCCGTAGGGTTGTGCAGCTCCAGCCAGTCGGAGAATTCGCCGTCCTCGTCCGTGAGCGTCGAATCGTTGGAGGCCATGAATTCGTTGATGACGAGATGCCCGGCTGGTTGCAGCACGGCCACGAAGACCGCGCGCGTGGAGACGCCGTGCTCATTGGTCGCGGACAACGTGTAGGTGGTGGAAGCGGCGGGGGTCACGACCTGTTGCGTGTATCCGGTCACATCCATGCCGTCGAGCGCGACCGCGTCGGCGTCCTCCACCGCCCATCGCAACGTCACCGGCTGGCCGGCGATGGCGGCGGGGGGATCAGCGGCAAACGAAGCGATAACCGGCGGATTTTTGATGCCGAGGAAGGCCTCCGCCCGCCGCCGGAGCACGGAGGGATCGACCCGCGTATCATAACAGGCAACGCGGTGGAGCACGCCGGACATGCCTTCACCTCCGGTGGGGTTGGCGCCCAGCCACCCTTGCCCGGTGGGCAGGCCGAAGGCGCTGGTGACCGAAGCCGCCACCCCAGCCAGCGCGCCATTGACATACAGTTCCATCCGTCCCTCTCCATCCCACACGTAGGCGAGATGGGTCGGCGCGGCAGGGGTGTGCACCGGAGGGGTGAACCGGTAATCCGCCACTCCCAATTGGGTCAGCCCCACTTCGCCGGTGGAGGGGTATTGCTGAAGCCGGAGATTGCTGGCGGCATTGGCGCCCACGGCAAGATAGCCGCTGTTGACCGCGCCGGAGCCTTCGACGAGGCACTCGAACGTGCCGCCATCCGTGATGGTTCCGAAATAAAACGGCCGGCCGGCCCCTCCCGTGAAGGTGAGCGCCTCGGTGAGGAGCGCCGTCGGCACGAGGCCACCGGCGGTATCGGCGGCGACGGCCGCGTCGTAGTCAGCCAACGAAGCCTCGGTGGCGGGCATGACCAGAAGCAGCGCGGCGGTGGCGAGGCGGGAGATCAAGCGAGGGAAGGCTTGGCGGGGAGGCGGTCTGAAAGGGGAACGCATGAATGAATGACCGGAGGGCTATACGGGAATGATGAGGTCACAAAAAAACGCCGTTCCCCCTGAAGCAGGAGCAACGGCGTTTTTGATTAACCCAACAAAATTCAGGCGGATCGGCGCGCCCGGCGGGAAAGGAAAGCCAAGCCGGCCACGGCCGCCAAACCGAGGGAACCCGGCTCGGGCACGGGCGCGGCGAAGGCGGCGTAATGGGCGCCGATTTCATCGGCGCTCAGCGCCGAGTCATAACTGGCAAAACCGAAAATGCTGCCGCCGGTGAGCGGATCGACCCAAACATCGCCATTGGGGGCGCCACCAAGCCCTTGGATCCCGGTCAAGGCGAGCGCCACGCCGGTGAAGGTGTGGACCAACTCTCCATTCAAGTAAAGCAAGGTGTCCGTGCCATTGGAGCTGAAGATGAGATGGGTATCGGCATTGCTGGGGAATGCCGACGTCGAAAAGTGATCCGCCACTCCGAAAGCGGTCAGGCCGATCGTGGCATCGGGGTTTTCCGCGCCATTCCATTGCTTGGCTTTCAATGCCTGACGTCCGTTGGCCGCATCAAACGTGCCGATGAGCGCGGCGGAGGCTCCGAACGCGCTGATGTCCGCCCGGACGATGAATTCCAAGGAGCGATCCCCGGTCAGCGTGCCGATATCGAACAACGTCGGCTCGATGATGGTCGTGAAGTTGGTGGCGGCAGGTGTCGTCCCGGCGGCAACTGCGCTCTGCCAATCCACCAAGGCGGCGGAAGCGGAAACGATGGAAAGCGCGGCGATTCCCGTGACGGCGAGCAGATGGCGTGTCATGATTGGTGTTGGCTGGTGATGCGATGGAGGATTCGCGGGTTGAATTGATGATGACAGGAGATCGATAGCACTTTTGTTGCCAAGAGCCGTTTGACAAGCGGAAATCGTGGCTCTTTCACACAAAAAATATGGCGCTTCGGAGACTGGACTTGCGAAGGCATGCGTGGTCGCCACGCCCGCGAGAGACCGGTCAGGACGGGTTCGTCCCGGCGTCACCAAAAACCATTGCAAGGGCGGCCATCCGCGGGAGAATCGGAGCGCCGCCCTCCCTTCCTCCACCCGATGAAACACTCGTCGCTCGCCCTTCACGCCGCCGCTCTGATCTTGGGTGCGTTCGCGCTTAGCGGATGCGCGTTGTTTCGGGGCGATCTCGATCCCAGGAAAATGAATGTCACATCCACCCCCTTCGGCGCGACGCGAAGCGGCCAGGCCGCCACGCTCTTCACTTTGACCAACGCGAAAGGCCACGAGGTGAAGATCACCAACTACGGCGGCATCATCACCAGCCTGCAGGCGCCGGACAAGGACGGGCAGCCCGCCGATGTGGTGCTCGGGTTCGACACCCTGCGCGACTATGAGGAGCGCAGCCCGTTTTTCGGCTGCATCACGGGGCGCTATGCCAACCGCATCGCCCGCGGCCGGTTTGCGCTCGACGGGCGGAACCACACCCTGGCCACCAACAACGGCCCCAACCATCTGCACGGCGGCGGCGTTGGGTTCGACAAAAAAGTGTGGCAGGCCCGCTCCGAAAAAGCCTCCGACAGCGTGCGCCTCGTCCTCACCTACACCAGCCCCGACGGCGAGGAAGGGTATCCCGGCACGCTCGCCTGTGAGGTCGTCTATACGTGGACCAATTACGGCGAACTGCGCCTCGACTACACGGCCACCACGGACCAACCGACGATCGTCAATCTCACCAACCACACGTATTTCAATCTCGGCGGGCACGACAGCGGGTCGGTGCTGGACCATTGGCTCACGCTGGAGGCGGACGCCTTCACCCCCACCGACTCGACCTCCATCCCGTATGGCGAACTCCGTCCGGTCGAGGGCACGCCGTTCGACTTCCGCACGCCGCACACTCTCGGCGAACGAATCGGCGCGAACGATCCGCAATTGAAATACGGCCTCGGCTACGACCACAATTTCGTCGTGCGCGGCGCCCGCGGCCGGCTGCGCAAGACCGCCCGCCTCAGCGACAGCGCCACCGGTCGCATCCTCCAGGTGGAAACGACCGAGCCGGGGATCCAGCTCTACACCGCGAATTTCCTCAACAACGTCCGCGGCAAAGGCGGCGCGGTCTATCCCCGGCGCGGCGCGGTCTGCCTGGAGACGCAGCATTTTCCGGACTCGCCCAACCAGCCGTCCTTCCCCAGCACCGTGTTGCGGCCCGGCGAAAAATATCGCAGCACCACGGTCTATCGGTTCCTCACCGAGAAAAAAGAATGGCCCGGTGGCTGATCGCTCCCTCATGACGGAAAACCGCTATCGTTACCTGGATGCCCACGGAAAATCGCACGGCCCCGTGTGGCTGGCGGAGATGCGCCGGCTGTGGAAAACCGGTCGTCTGCGGCCGGAGACGATGGTTTCCTGCGAAGAGGAGGGAGGCGGCGAGTGGGAGCCGCTGACGTCCTTCCCCGAAATCACCTCGACGGAAGCCATGCTGCCGCCCTCCGCCGGCACGCGCCCGGCGCGCGCGAATTCCTTCTCCTGGGGCGTGTGGGCGGCCCTCCTCCTGCTCGCGGTGTTCATGTTCGTGGTTTACTATTTTTTCCCCGGTTAGCGTGGGCAGCGCCTCCCAAGACGCCATTTGCCAGCAGACGGGACCGTGGTTTCGTTCCTCTTCTATGGATATCACCCGCACCGCGTTCGGCCTGTGGAATGGCGGCCGTTACCTGCACTACGGCGAGCCGCTGGACGACGACCGCTTTCTCGCCCTCATCCGCCGCGCTTACGAGCGCGGCGTGCGCACTTTCGTGACCTCCGACGTGTATGGCGCCGGTGCGGCGGACACGCTGCTGGGCCGGGCGCTGGAAGGACTGCCCCGCGAAAATTACGCCGTGGTGGCGCTGCTGGGCCACGACTTTTACCAGGGCAAGCGCGACGGCGCCAAAGGGTTTCCGCGCTTCACCCATCCCGACCTGCGCGGCCCGCAGGACTATAAAGACTACCTGCGCCAGGCCACGGAGAAATCCCTCGAACGCTGCCGGCTCGACGCCTTCGACGTCGTCATGCTGCACAACCCCGACCACCGCGGCTACACCAGCGACGCGGTGTGGAACGGGCTCGACGCCTTGCGCGAAGCCGGGCTGACCCGTCAACTCGGCCTCGCGCCCGGACCGGCCAACGGCTTCCCGCTCGACCTCATCTTGAGCTTCGAGCGCTTCGGCCCGCTCATCGACTGGGGCATGATCATCCTCAATCCCTTCGAACCATGGCCTGGCGAGTTGGTGCTCGACGCCGCCGCGCAGGCGGACATCGCGCTCATGGCGCGCGTGGTCGATTACGGCGGCATTTTCCATGACGACGTGCGCCCGGGGCACGCCTTCGCGCAATGGGACCACCGCAGCTACCGCGGCGCCGGCTGGGTCGAAGCCGCCACCGCCAAAGTCGAGCGGCTCCGCCCGCTCCAGAAAAAATACGGCGTGACCCTGCTGCACCTGGCTGCGCTGTGGACGCTCGGCCAGACGGCCATCCGCAGTGTCGTGCCCACGCTCACGCAGGAAGTCGGCGCCGGCGCGCGACCCATCGAGGACAAACTCGACGAACTCGCCGCCCTGCCCGATGACATCACGCTGACCGCCGACGACCTCGCCTTCATCCGTGAACTCGGCGACAACCGCGGCTGCATGAAGCTCAAGGGCGCGCATCCCGGCCACACCGGCGCTGAATTGCCCGACAACTGGACGCTCGACGCCGACACCCTCGGCGTCGCCGCCCGTTGGAAGATCGACCCCGCGCGGGATTTGGCGTATGGGCATTGAGGGGCGGCATGCGTGCGGCCCACGTCTTGGAGTGCGGAGACATGTCGCCGCACCGAACCGCCGCCCGTAATGGGCGCCGCGCGACAGGGCCACATTGGTGAGACATGCGGGTTCGCGCGTCGGTCCCGGCCTGATGATCGGCCCCTTGCGCGTCGAGCGTGCTGTGCCGTTCGGCGTGAGAGATTTTCCATCTCCTCCAGCTCGGTTTGCGGCAAAATGCCTGTCACTCTGCTGACCAATCGTCGGCGGAACGCGTGGGTCAGGTGGGGCTGCGGCCCGGTGATCTGCTCATTCGAGGCAAGGGCTTCTTCAGTGTGAACGCGCGCGCTCTCCGCCATCGAATTGAAAGGCTCCCTTGGTTTTTCCCGCTGGCTCAGAACGCTCAAGCCCTGAATAAAAAAGGCCATCCTCACATATATGCGCGCTCAGCCTCAGGCTCCGCGTGGGCTGGGTCTCAAGCGCGCCGCCCGCTGGGCTAGCGGCATTGGGTTGCCTTGGACGGTCTTCGCTTCGCATCGGCTCCAGCCCATGATCTGTGTCCCGAGCCTTTGGCTCGGCCGGGAAGCCAGAGGCTCCCCTCACCGTTTGCAGGAGCAATGCCGCACATCATTCCCTTCGCCTCACAATGCCTTCGCCAGCCCGCGCTCGCCCAGCCACGAGTAATGTTTGCGGATGGCGGGTTTGAGGCCGAAGGGGGTGATGGTCTTTTCATGAATGAAGCGGACTGCTTCTTCCACGGAATCGGTGGCGTGGACCAATTCCAGATCCTGCGGCGAAATGGTGCCGGCGTCGGGCATTTTCTGCATGAAATGCACGAGTTCGCGCCAGTAGTCGGTGCCCATGACGACGATGGGGAAATTCGCGATCTTGTCGGTCTGGATGAGGGTGAGCGCCTCGAACAACTCGTCGAGCGTGCCGAAGCCGCCGGGCATGACGACAAAGGCGTAGCTGTATTTGATGAGCATCGTCTTGCGCACGAAGAAATGACGGAGCGTGACATTGCGGTCGAGCCAGTCGTTCGCTTTTTGCTCGTGGGGCAGCTCGATGCTGCACGCGACGGAGCGGCCGCCCACTTCTTTGGCGCCGCGGTTGGCCGCTTCCATGATGCCGGGGCCGCCGCCGGTCATGACGGTGAAGCCCATCTCGGCCACCGCCGCGCCCATTTTGCGCGCCAGTTCGTAATACGGGCTACCCTCCGGCGTGCGCGCGGAGCCGAAGACGGTGACGCACGGGCCGACGAAATGCAGCGTGCGGTAGCCGTAGAGAAAATCTTTCACCACGCGGGCCAAGGCCACGGCTTCGCTGAAACGCGAACGCGGGCCGGCCAGCAGGATGCGGTCGGCGACGGGAGGGACGAACATGGTGGCCGGATCAAGTTTCGGGGTCTCGGGGACTTCGCTCATGCAGGGATGTGGGTAGGGGAGGGGACTTCGGGTGAAAAAGGAAAAAAGTGAAAAGGTGTTTTCGGGAAAACGCGGGGATGGCTACGGCCGATCTTCGCCGCCGCTTCATTTCTCAGCGTCGCGGGAGGCGGCGTCTGTTCAATGGGCGGCCGCCAGCGGCGCGGCTTCCTCCGCCGCGTCCTCCCGCTCTTCTATCCGTGCGGCGGCGGTGAGCGCGGCGACCAATTCCCGGCTCTGCGCCTGCCGGGTTTCCGTCATCAGTCGCGCCCGCACGTCGTCCTTGACGTCATCGAAAGGTTTGCGTTCCGGCGGGCGGCGGCCGGTGCATTTCGCGAGATGAAACCCGAAGTAGCTGGAGAACACCGGGCTGACTTCTCCTTCTTCCAGCGAGAAGGCGATGGCGCCGAATTCGTCCATGAAATCGCCCTGCTTGAACCAGCCGAGATCGACCAGTTTGTCCTCCTTGTCGGTATGGGCGAGCGCCAGGGCGTCGAAATCGCCCCCCGCGCGCGCCTGCCGCCGCACCTCGCGCAACGCGTCGAAGAGCTGCTGCCGCTCCTCCACTTTTTCGACCTTTTTGAAAAGATGGCTCGCCTTCACTTCCTCCTCGGTGAGGTAGTCCTCGATGTGCGCCTCGTAAAAGGCGCGGACTTCCTCGTCGATCGGCTCGACGATCGGTCCCAGGCACGCGAGCAGGGTTTTTTCCAGAAGGAGGCCGCTGGCGAGGTCGGCGCGCACCTCCTCGATCTGGCAGGGATGCAGCCCGAGATGATT
>CAZQUC010000108.1:0-3328 GCA_964596095.1 uncultured Enterobacteriaceae bacterium | reverse complement strand
TGGCGAGGTCGGCGCGCACCTCCTCGATCTGGCAGGGATGCAGCCCGAGATGATTCAGCAAGGCCTCGCGGCCACCGTGCTCGGCTTCGATGCCGGCCAGGGATTCCTCCACCTCGGCCTCCGTCACGTCCAGACCGCGCCGCGCCGCTTCCTGGCGCAGCAGCACGCGCGCCATCACATTCTCCCGCCCCATGGCGCGGAACTCGGGATCGCGCTCGCAGCAACTCACGCGCCCCAGGCTTTCGAATTGCGCCTTGATGGCATGGAATTCGTTTTCGACGGCCTGCGGGTCGAGGCGCTCGCCATTGATGTAAGTGGCCATGCGGAATCCTCGGGCCATCGGCGCGGGTTGCAAACGAATGTCGCGGGCCGTGGCGGGGGCGTCCCGCCCACCGCGGAGGGGGTGTCCCGACGAAGCCGCGCGTGGTAATAAAACGGAGCCTTCGCCCCGTGGCCAAAACGAGTGCAGGCGGGAGTGGGTTTTTCCTGAAAGAAGACCCGCCCACCGCGGTGGGCGGGACGCCCCCGCCACGAGCCGCCACGTTTTTTCCACCCGCCTTGGCCATCCCGTGCTATGCGTGCCGGGCAATGTGGATTTGGAGCAAACTGGCCTCGGCCCGGTGGCGCGACGCGTGGGAGGAACGCTTCCACGCGCTCGAAAACACCAACCTCGTCATCACCGAACTCGCGGGGAAAAAAACCGTGCGGGTGGACATGTATTGCCAGCGCCGCGCCGACGCCGAGCGCGCGTTCAAGCAATTCGGCGGCCGGGTGCGCGTCTTGAAGTCGCGCAACTGGGCCGCCCTCGCCACCCCGCGCATCGAGCCGATCAAGATCCGCGATCGTTTTCTCATCGTGTCCGACACGGATGAAAAAGCCCTGGCGGCGCACCGCGCGGCGCATCCGAGGCGCGAAGTCTTGTCGATTCCCGTGGAGATGGCCTTCGGCACCGGCGATCACCCCACGACCGCCACCTGCCTGCGGTTGATGTGCGATCTGGACTTGCAGGGCCGGCGCGTGCTCGATCTCGGCTGCGGCACCGGCATCCTCGCGTTGGTGGCGAAAAAGCTCGGCGCCGGCCGTGTGCTGGCGGTGGATTTCGACCCCGCCGCCGTCGCCGCCGCCAAGGCCAATGCCCCGCGCAATGGCGTCACCGGCGTCACCTTCCAGCGACGCGACGTGCTCGCCTGGGAGCCGGAGGGACGCTATGACCTCATCCTCGCCAATATTTTCGCCGACGTGCTGACCGCCGCTTTTCCGAAAATGAAGCGCTGGCTCGCGCCGGGCGGCACGCTCATTCTCTCCGGCATCCTCCACACCAGCGCGCCGGAAGTGCAGGCCGAAGGGGAGGCGCAGGGGTTCGTGTTTTCCCCGCCTCTCCGGCGCGGCAAATGGGTGACGTTGGTCGCCGCTATTTCCGGAGAGTGATTGCTATGTCCGCCAACACCCGCCGCGCCACGCCCGAACGCACGCTGTTGATCTTCGCCGCCTTCGTGTTGCTGGCGGCGGTGTCGGCGGTGAAGGATTGCCGGCGTCGGGAGGCGCTGGAGCAGGTGGTGCCGGCGCCCGGGCCCGCGACGCCGGAGGCTGAAGACTGAAAACTCCCCCGCCTTCCAAAGGGCAGCTTTTCCTTGAACGCCCTTCCTCCCGGGCTTACGGACTACGACGCGCGCGGTCCCGCCGGGTTCCCGCCGGTCCGTGCGTCCAGTCAGCCAATACACATGAGTCTTCAACGCGCGCTTCTTTCCGTGTCGGATAAAACCGGCCTGGTCGATTTCGCCCGCCAGCTTCACGAGGCGGGCGTGGAACTTCTCTCCACCGGCGGCACCGCCCGTGCCCTTCAGGAGGCCGGGTTGCCGGTCATCGAGGTCGCGGATTACACCGGCTTCCCCGAGGGGTTCGACGGCCGGCTCAAAACGCTGCATCCCAAAGTCCACGGCGGCTTTCTCTACATCCGCGGCAACGCGGAGCACGAGGCGCGGGCGCAGGAGTTGGGCATCCCGCCGATCGATCTCGTGGTGGTCAATCTCTACCCCTTCGAGGCGACGGTCGCCCGGCCCGAGGTGACGCTGGAGGAAGCCATCGAGAATATCGACATCGGCGGCCCCGCCATGTTACGCGCCGCCGCCAAGAACCACGCTTCCGTGACGGTGGTGACCGATCCTTCCGATTACGACGAGGTGATCGAGTCCATGCAGGACCACGGGGGCGATACCTCGCCGGAACTCCGCCACAAACTCGCGGTCAAAGTTTTCCAGCGCACCGCCGCTTACGATGCGGCGATCACGCGTTATCTCGGCCAGGCTTACGGGCACGATCCCGGCTTCGTCGCCAGCTATCCGCTCTTCACCGAACTGCGCTACGGCGAAAATCCGCACCAGGAAGCCGTGCTTTACGGCAACTTCGGCGACTACTTCGAGCAACTGCACGGCAAGGACCTGAGCTACACCAACGTGCTCGACATCGAAGCCGCCGCGGAATTGATCCTCGAGTTCGACAAACCCACCGTCGCGATCCTCAAACACACCAATCCCTGCGGTGTCGGCTCCGACGAGGAGGATCTGCGCGAAGCTTGGGAGAAAGCCTATGAGACGGACAAGCAGGCGCCGTTCGGCGGGGTCATCGTGTGCAACCGTCCGGTCACCGAAAGCCTCGCGCGGGTGATCTCGGAAATTTTCACCGACCTCGTCATCGCGCCCGGCTTCGAGGCCAGCGCGCGGGCCATCTTCCAGAAGAAGAAGGCGCTGCGTCTGGTGCAATACACCGACGCTTTCGTCGCCCAACTGGCGACCCATCCCGCGCCCGTCATCAAAAGCGCGCCCGGCGGGCTGCTCGTCATGGAGCGCGACAATAAGGCGCTCGGTCTCGATAAGATCGAGGACCGCTGCGCGACCCGGCGCCCGCCCAGCAAGGACGAGCTGGAGGCGATGCGCTTCGGCTGGCGGGTCGTCAAACACGTCAAGTCCAACGCCATCGTCTATTGCGCGAAGGACCGCACGCTCGGCATCGGCGCCGGGCAGATGAGCCGCGTCGATGCCTCGCGCCTCGCCGTATGGAAAGCGAAAGAGGCCGGCCTCTCGCTCGAAGGCTCCGTGGTGGCCAGCGACGCTTTTTTCCCGTTCCCCGACGGCCTCCTCGCCGCCGCTGACGCCGGAGCCACCGCCGCCATCCAGCCCGGCGGCTCCAAGGGGGACCCGGCTGTCATCGCCGCCGCCGACGAGCGTCAACTGGCCATGTGCTTCACCGGCCACCGGCACTTCTGGCACTGAGACAGCGCACCGGCGGGAACGCTTGGCAGGGGGGAGATTCGCTTTATAATGGGCACCAG
>CAZQUC010000107.1:0-11625 GCA_964596095.1 uncultured Enterobacteriaceae bacterium | reverse complement strand
TTCCGGCGCTTGGTGATCTGGCCGATGCCCGTGCCGGCGAGGAAATACTCCAGGATATTGGTGGCGACGACCGCCAGCACGCCCGCGATGAGGGGGATGAGAAATGTTTCCTTCGTGACCTGCATGAGGCCGACCGCCACGCCGGTGAGGCCCAGCCACCAGGGATGGCGCGAGACCGCATAGCGCCAGCCCGTGCCGATGGCGAGCGCGGTGAAGAACACCAGCGGCACTTCCATGATGTAATAGCGGCTGTAGTAGGCGAGCGAGGGCGACAGCGCGGTGAAGAGCGCCGCCCAGCCCAACGCGCGGCGGCCCAGCCCGTCGAGCATCAGGAGCAGCGTGAAAATCAGCCCGAGGGAATACAGCGCGGGTGTGAGGCGCAACAGGGTGACGGAAACTTCCTCCGGTGTCTCGACGCCGATGAGCGCGCCCAGCAGACGCGTGGAATACACCAGCGCCGGACCGTGGCCGTCGGCGGAGCGGTAGGTGTAGCCCTCGCCCTCCAGCATCGGATTCAAATAAAGCTGCGCCTGCACGGCCTCGTCCGTGTGCAGCGGACGCTCGTCCAGCAGGAGGAAGCGGGTCAGGGTCGTCAGGATCAGCGCCGCCGCGAAAAGCAGCACCGCCGTCGAGAACTGACCGGCGGCGGCGCGGGATTGAGGAGTGTGCAAATGCAGGGCCAAAATGAAGACGGAGGAAAACCAACGGATTCCGGAGAGGAGGGTGGCTCGTCCGGGAAAGGCGCATCTTGCCAATCCGCCGGGAGTGCGCAAGGCGGAAAGGCAGGGGTTCGTGGCGAGAGTGCTCCGTCCATGCGCGGGACGCCTCCGTCACGTTTGGCATTGCCCCGCGGCAGGGGCGTGGCTAAACCTCTCGCCAGCGATGCGTCAATATCTGGATCTCCTCCGCTACGTTCTCACTCACGGCCAGCGCCGCGAGGACCGCACCGGCACGGGAACGCTCGGTGTCTTTGGCGCGCAGGCGCGGTTCGATCTGCGCGAAGGCTTTCCGTTGCTGACCACCAAGAAGCTGCATGTCCGCTCCATCATACACGAGCTGCTGTGGTTTTTGCGTGGCGAGACCAACATCAGCTATCTCAAGGAAAACGGGGTCAGCATTTGGGACGAATGGGCCGACGAGCACGGGCATCTCGGTCCCGTTTATGGCAAGCAATGGCGGCGCTGGGAAACGCAGAGCGTGCCGCCGGTCGCCTCCGGCCAGGCGACCCTCGCCGAGGTGAGTCCTGAATTCCGCGCCATCGAAGACCGCGCCGAAGTCGTCCAACAGGCCGACCTGCTCACCGGGCGCGCGGCGGGCGATGAGAGCAGCATCGATCAATTGGCCGCGGTGATGCGCGAGTTGAAGACCAACCCGTTTTCCCGCCGCCTCATCGTCAGCGCATGGAATGTCGCCGATCTGCCGCGCATGGCCCTGCCGCCCTGCCATGTCTTGTTCCAGTTTTATGTGGATGCGGACCACCGGCTGAGCTGTCAGCTTTATCAACGCAGCGCTGATCTTTTTCTCGGGGTGCCGTTCAATATCGCGAGCTACGCGCTGCTCACCCTCATGGTCGCGCAGGTCGGCGGATTCGAGCCGGGGGAATTCATCCACACCTTCGGCGATCTGCATCTTTACACCAATCATCTCGCCCAGGCCCACCGCCAGCTCGCGCGCGAGCCGCGGCCGTTGCCGACCCTGCGGCTCAATCCGACGGTGACCGACCTCTTCCGCTTCCGCTACGAGGATTTCACGCTCGAGGATTACGATCCCCACCCGCACATCAAAGCGCCCGTCGCCGTGTGAGGGCGCGTGGCTACTTTTTCGCCGTGACCGGCCCGTAGCCTTCCGCCGGTTTCCCCTCATCGGTGAGCTTGCCGACGGACCACAACAGGCCGCGCGCGAGGAGATCGAGATACCGGTCGTCGGTCACGGTGTCGTTGTTGTGGCCGATCGTGGTGTTGAAGACGCGTGTCTTTTTCGGACCGTAGGCATGGGTCCAGACCACGACGGTTTCCGCCGAACCTTGCTTGCCCTTGGCCAGCACGTGGGCCGTGTCATAGACCTTCACGTTGTTGTAAAGCTCTTCGTTGACGGTGGTCCAATTCTCCAGGCCCTTGGTGATCGAGCTGGTCTCGTCGGTGTAAGTGACGTCGATGGGCCGCTGCGGGCCATGTCCGGTGGATTGCAGGCCGAGCAGATCGAACCACAGCGCATCGGGGCTGCCGGGGGTGACCGGCCGGCTGATGTCGCCGACGCGGTAGCTGTGCATCGCGCAATGGAGATTGACCGCGGGCACGCCTTCGCGGTGCGGCGCGAGGATGTTTTCGACAAAGCCAGCGTCTTTCACATCCGCCGTGCATTCGTCGTGGATGACCACATCGTAGCCCTTCGCCCACTCCGCGGTGCGATACATGGGAAATTCGTATTTGGTCCCCTTGTCGTCGGTATAGACGATCTCGACCTCGAGATTGACCCGGCTTTCCAGCCCCGCCTTGAGCAGATCTTTCTGCTGGGCGTAGTCGTGGCAGCACCCGCCGATCACGAGCAGGGCCTTGAGGGGCGGGGGAGTGCCGGGTTTGTCATCGGCGGCCAGCGGGCGGAGCGCCGTCACGGCGAGCAAAGAGAGGAGACCGAAAGCGGGCAGCAGCAAAAAGGGGCGGCGGTTCATGGGCGTGACGGGTTTGTTCGAAAAATCAAAGGCGGAAAGGTTGCCAGGGAACCGCGACAAAACCGGACTCGTTGCCGTTGCTTCCTCTCGGACCTGGCGGGTTTGGCGAGCCGGTCATCCGCGGCCCCTGGCGGGGCGGAGCCTAGGCGTTCGCGTTCCCCGCGCAAGCACTCAATCGGAAAGACTTCCCCTCCGAGGAGGGCTGCGAGGGACCGCCCGCCTCGGGAAAATTTGCAGCAAAAGGAGGCAAAAACGCCTTGCGCACATCGCTTGTCATCGGGCGAAAAGCTTTTAGTGTGTGGCGTCCCATACCCCTGTCTGTCTGTCCAAGTCTGCTGTCATGAAAGTCCCGTCCTTTTCCCTTCCCCGTGTTCCTGTGGTTCTGCTGTCGTTGGTGTCGCTGACCGGCTGGTCGGCGGGAGCGCCCGCCGCCGCGACGGAAGCCACCCCGCCGGCCGCAGAGGCCTCCGACGGGTGGGTGGGCCGGATGGTGTCGGCGCCGAAGAAATTGGTTTTTTGGCGCAAGGACTACGCCGAAGCCGCGCCGGAGGCCGCCGCCCCCGTGCCTGTGGCCGCGACTCCTCAACCCAAATCGTCTTCGAAGAAAGCCGCCGTGCCGACCCGGAAGCCGGCCGCCCGCGCCACCGCCCCGGTGGCGCCGCCGGTCCCCGCTCCGGAAGCCGAACCGAAAACAGGTTTTTGGTCAAAGCTGAATCCTTTCGACAACAAGCCGGCCGACCCGCCATTGGAGGCCGCCGCGCCGGCCAAACCTGCGACCGCCGCACCGCCGGCTGCGGCTTCCCCAAAGAAAAAAGGCGCCAAAACCCCGGCTCCGGTCGTGGAGGCGCCGCCCGCGCCGGAGCCGAAGAAGCCCGGTTTTCTCGCCCGCATCTGGCCGGGCAAGAGCGAAGCCCAGGACGAGGCCGCCACGCCGGTGGAGCCCGCGCCGTCATTGAGCAAGGCCGAGCAGCGGCGGCTCGAGCGTTTGCAGGCCCGCGCCGAGGCGGCGACCGGCGGAGCGGAAAAAACCAGGAAAGGGAACAAGCTGGAGGGACCGCAGCCGGTTCCCGAGCCGCTGGAGAAAAAGTCCTGGTGGGCCAAATTGAAGAGCCTCGGCCCCCAGTCTGAAGAAGAGCCGGAAACCGTCACCCCGTCCGCCACGCCGCTGCGCATGGTGCGGGGCGCGGCGCCGATCCCGCCCTCCGGCAAGCCGGAAGCCGACAGGTTCGTGATCAACAAGGACAAGACGCCGTTTTATCTCTATGGCCCGAACCAGGCCACGCCACCGGATGACCACTTGCGGACCGGCATGCTGGTCACCTTGAAGAGCAAGAACTGGGGCTGGGCCGAGGTCACGCTGCCGGATGGACGTTCCGGCGTGATGGCCCGTGATGCGTTGCGTCAAGCCACGGCGTATGACCTGGCGCCGCTCCATCCGGCGGTGGTCGCCGCCAAACCCAAACACCGCCCCATCACCCCGAGCTTCGTGCTTCCGCCCGCCGCCCTGCCCGAACTGCCGTCCCTCCTGCCGGACACGCCGGTGGTGCCGGGCAACGAAGGCAGCGCCGAAGAACTCAGCAACGCCCTGCTGCCTCCCTACGTGGAGTAGCGCGAGGCGTTTTGACATATGATGGAAGTGACGAGTGACAAAGCGTGGCTCACCGACGCTTCAGTCACCCACAAGGTGTTGGAAGAAAGCGCTTTAGCGGAATCCTGGGACAAGCCACATCAGTAGGGAGATCACTCGGGCGGAGCCGTATCCCCGCGGCCACCGCCGAAGCGGATCCATTTTTCCAGCTCGACGATGAAGAACGCCAGCACGGCGACGGCGAGGATGCGCAGCCAGTCGCCGGCGTCGAGCGCGGTCGTGCCGAACCACCGTTGCATGAACGGCGCGTAGGTGAAGAGCGCTTGCGTGGCGATGATTCCCAGCGCGCCGAGAATGGCGAAAGGGTTGCTCCACCAGCCGAGGCGGAAGAAGGAATGGTTGAGCGAACGGCAGCAGAAGAGATACGCCGTCTCCACCATCACCAGCACATTGACGACCGCGGTGCGGGCCGCGTCGAGATCGCGACCGCCGTAATGCATCTCGTAAAAATACAGCCAGAAGCTCCCGGCCACGATCAGCAGGGTGATGAGACCCGTGCGCATGATGAAGGGGAAGGTCAGCAGGGGACGCCGGGGATCGCGCGGCGGGCGGCCCATCAGCCCTTCCTCTTTCGGTTCGAAGAGCAGCATCATGCCGAGGAAGACGGCGGTGGTGAGATTGATCCACAGCAACTGCACGGGCAGGATGGGCAGGGCGAGCCCGAGGAACACGGCGCCCATGATGACCCCGGTTTCGCCGAGATTGGTGGGCATGGTCCAGAGGATGAACTTGAGCAGGTTGTCGAAGACCGAGCGGCCTTCCTCCACGGCGGCCTTGATGCTGGCGAAGTTGTCGTCGGTCAGCACCATGTCGGCGGCGCCTTTGGCGACATCGGTGCCGGTGATGCCCATGGCGATGCCGATGTCGGCCTGCTTGAGCGCGGGCGCGTCGTTCACGCCGTCGCCGGTCATGGCGACGATGTGGCCGCGGCTTTGCAGGGCCTGGACGAGGCGGAGCTTCTGCTCGGGCGCGACACGGGCGAAGACGGCGCAGTTTTCGGCCACGTCGGGCAGGTCTTCGTCGGCAATGGCTTCCAACTCCCGGCCGGTGAGGGCTTGCAATTCCTCGCGGCGTCCGCCCCGCAGGCCGATGGCGGCAGCGATGGCGCGGGCGGTGAGGGCGTGGTCGCCGGTGATCATCTTGACGTGAATGCCGGCGCGGCGGCACTCGGCCACGGCTTCGATCGCTTCGGCGCGCGGCGGGTCCAGCATCCCTTGCAGGCCGAGGAAGGTGAGACCGCCGCGGACGTGATCGTGGTGCAGCGTTTCCCCGGCATGATCGGCGCGCCGGACCATGCCCAGCACGCGCAGCCCTTGGCTGGCCATGGTGTCCACGGCACGGCGGATGGCTGCCGGGTCGAGCGGCTCCGGGTAGCCGTCGGCGGCCAGTTGGTCGTGGCAGCGCTCGAGCAGGCGCTCGACCGCGCCGACCTTGTAGATCATCCGTCCGTCGCCGGTGTTGTGGAGCGTGGCGCGGAACATGTGCTCGGACTCGAAGGGGATCATGTCGAGGCGCGGCCGGTCGCGATGGGTTTCCGCGTGAGCCAGCCCGGCTTTGGCGCCGGCCACCAGCAGGGCGGCCTCGGTGGGGTCGCCATGCACGACGGGGCGGCCGTCCTCGATGGCAAGGCGTGAGTCGTTGCACAAGACGCCGGCGCGCAGGCACTCCGCCAGCGCGGGGTGCGTCGCGAGGTCGAGAGGCGTGCCGTCGTGGAGGAGTTCGCCGCTGGCGTCGTAGCCGTTGCCCGTCACGTCATAAAACCGTCCGCCGGCAAAGACGGCGCGCACGGTCATTTGGTTTTCGGTGAGCGTGCCGGTTTTGTCCGAGCAAATGATGGTGGTGCTGCCGAGGGTTTCGACGGCGGGCAGCTTGCGGATGATGGCGCGGCGTTTGGCCATGCGGCTGACGCCTACGGCCAATACCACGGTGACGGCCGCGGGCAGCCCCTCCGGCACGGCGCCCACCGCGAGTGCAACCGCGACCAGGAACATTTCCCCGGCGGGCTCGCCGCGCAGCAAGCCGACGATGAACGTGAGCACCGCCAGCCCGAGGATGAACCACAGCGCGAGGCGGCTGAATTGCGCGATCTTGCGCGTGAGCGGCGTGGCGAGTTCGGTGGTCTCGCGGAGGAGGCGCGCGATGCGGCCGGTTTCGGTGTCGTTGCCGATGGCCCACACCACGCCTTCGGCCGTCCCGGTGGTGACCAAGGTGCCGGCGTAGGCGAGGTTTTTGCGGTCGGCCAGCACCACGTCCGCTTCGCTGGCTAAGGTTTCCGCGTGCTTGGCCGCGGGCAGGGATTCCCCGGTCAGCGCGGCTTCGTCGATGTGGAGGTTTTTCACCCGGAAGAGCCGCAGGTCCGCCGGGACGCGGTCGCCCGGCTGGAGGAGCACGACATCGCCCGGCACCAGCTCCACCGATGGCACGCGCCGTCGCCGGCCGCCGCGCCGCACGCTGATCTCCGAGATCACCAGGCGGCTCAGCGCTTCGATGGCTTTTTCGGCCTTGGATTCCTGGAAAAATCCGATGATGGCATTGGCCAGCAGCACCGCGGAGATGACGATGCAATTCACCCACTCGTGGAGAAATACCGTGATGATCGCGGCGGCGAGGAGGATGTAATTGAGCGGCTGGTGGAATTGTCTGAGCAATTTCCACCACGCGGGCACGCCGCGCGCGCCGGTCAACCGGTTGGGACCATGCTGGCGGTGGCGGCGCTCGGCTTCCTCCTCGTCCAGGCCGGCCTGGAGATCCGTCTCCAGCAGCCGCGAGACATGGTTGGCTTCCAGAAAATGCCAGTGTGGCGGCGCGGTGTGGTCGTCGTCCGGAAGATCGGGCATGGGACGTGGTCAGATCCGGTGTTTGACGATGAGCACGGGGAGGTCGCTGGCGGCGAGCACGGCCTGGGCGACGGAGCCGAGCAGGCTCGTGAGCACGCCGGTGCGTCCGTGCGACCCGATGACCACCGCGTGCGCGCCGAAGCGGCCCGCGGCTTGCGCGAGGCCCTCGGCCGCCGAGCGGTTGTCGGTGACGAGGATCTCCGTGGCGATGCCCCGCTCGGCCGCGGCCGCGGGGATGAGGCCGTGGAGCTGGCGTCTCGCTTCCGCGAAATCTTCCTCCAGCCTGCCGACGATGTGGACCAAGCCGACCGTGCCGCCCGGTGCCGTGATGGCATAGGCGTGGGGGATGGCGTGATTGGCCTGCGGAGAAAAATCGGTGCCGACCAGCACGCGGGTGTAAGCCGGCGGCTCCACGGCCGCGGGATCCGGCTCGCGCAGCGGCACGACGGCCACGTTCATCGGCGCGTGATGGAGCGCGCCCAGCGAGACGGATTCCTGGAACCAGCGCGAAAGGCCGGCCCGCTGCCGGGTGCCCACCACGAGCAGATCGGCCTCCGCCGCGCGGGCCAGATCGATCAACGGCGCGTCCGCCCGTCCCCAACGCGGCTCGACCAGGATGGTGACGCTGGCGTCGCCGAAAACCCGCGCGACTTTTTCCCGCAGATCCCGCTCCAACACCTGCTGCATCTCGGCGGTGACGCTGAAGAACGACTCCCGGTCCTGATAGCCCAGCCGCAAGGCGTCGCTCGGCACCCAGTTCGCATAGGCCACGGTGATCTCCGTCGGCGCCAGCCGCGCCAGGTCTTTCACCCATTCCAAGGTGGTGAAGGTTTGTGAGGCCAGATCGACCGCGATGAAAACTTTCAACGGGCGCGCGCCGGCCAGCCAATCCTCGAACACGGACGGATGACGCAGCACCAAGGTGGGGGACTCCGCGGTTTGGGACACCCGCTCGATGATGCCATCGACGAACCAACGCTGGGCGGCGCGGCGTTTCTTCTGAGAGGCCAGCACCAGCGTGCCGGGGGCGTGCTCGCGAGCAATGTCGCGCAACTGATCCTGGGCCGAGCCAAACACGAAGACTTCCTCCACGTTGGTGCCGGCTTGGCGCAGGTTGTCGGCCTCCGCCCGCAGCCGTTCGCGCGCGGCGTTCTCCACCGGCCCGCTCAGCGCATCGCCGGTGAACAACGGGGATTCATACGCATGGGCGAGCACCAGCGTGCCGCCCTCCTGCCGCACCAGACGCGCGGCCGCGTGGGTGGCGAGGGAGGCCGCCTCCGAGAAATCCGTGCCGATCAGGATTTTTTTGAATGGGGATGGTGATGTCATGAGACTTGAGAATGGTAATGTGGCTGCGATCATTCGCACCGGCGGCGCGCCGATCGGTCTGTGATGGCGGACTTTTTCAATCGACCACGAAGATGAGGGCGAGGGAAGAAAAAAGGCCCGCTTTTTATGTAGTTGCTTTCGGAGGGAAGGGAGGCAGTGGGCGCTAGGGGGCGCTTTCCGCCGTGATGGCGAGGCGGGTGGGCAGGTCCTGGCCTTCGCGGGTCAGGGCGATGGCGACGGAGCGCCGGGTGTCCGGATGCTCGGCGCGGATGACTTCCAGGCTCAGGCGGCCGGTGTTTTGGGGGCGGCGGGTGACGGTGAAGCCGCGCTTCGTGAATTCCGCCGTCAGGAAGGAGGCGAGCGCGTCCACCGTGGTCGGGGATTCGGCCGTGCCGCGCCAGATTTCGCGGCCGGCGGCGTTGATCGAGGTTTCGGGCTCGCCGACGAGCGTCCAATCGGGCGCGGAAGGAAGCCATGCAGGCAGGAGATCGGCGGTTTTGGAGCCAAGCACGGAAGAGGTCAGGCCCGAAGGAGTCTCAAGTGAAATACGGGGCTCGCCCTCCAGATCGAGCAACCCGCCGGAGGTGACAGGTTCCGCTTCCATGACCGTGGGTTCGGACAAGAGGGACGAAGGCTCTCCGGCGATCATCACCGCCGGAGAGACAGATGCCGGCACCTCGGGCGGCTCGATCCGGTCGGGGAAACGGCGGCGTGCCGCCTCCGAATAGGAAATGGTGAAGGTCTTGTTGGAGTCGCGGTCGCGATAGGTGATCTCGCCGCGCTGTTCCTGGGAATTCAGAAACACCAGTCGTGGGTGTTCCCGCACGATTTTTTCCGCCGCGTCTTTGTCGGAAACTTCGGTGGTCCGGGGTCCGGAGGAGTCGCGGATCCGTTGGTAGGCTTGGTCCAGCCCCGCTCCGGCGGCCACCAGCAGCATGACCAGCAGGCCGCACCAGATCAAAGCGGGAAACAAGAGTGGTGACAGGCCCCGCCGCGGCGGGGTGGGCATTTCCGGGGTGATTTGACGCGTGCTCATGAGGGGAGATCGGGGTGAAGTAAGATCGTGGGGTGAGAAGACCGGCGCGGCGGCTCAATCGCGCCATCTCCGCCGGTCCTGGCGCGGCGGCGCCATCATTTCCCGGACGGCGGCTTCGGGAAGATTCGCTTGCTGCAACCACGCGGTGGCGGCGGCCGCGTCGCGCCAATACCAAGCGCGTCCCGCGCGGGTCAGGGTTTCCACACGCGATTTTTCATCGCCAATGGTGGCGGCCCAGATGACGGCGGACTCCGGATCTTCGCCGGCCAGCGTGCGCGCGAAGCCACTCACCGCCGAGTCTTTGGCCGGCGAAGGAGGCAGCGCGGCGAGATATTCGCTGGCGGCGCGGGGATCGCGCTGGGTCCATTCACGCAACGCGGAGTGCATGCCCTCCGAGCGCCCGGCCCCCTCCGGCAAGGTCTCCAGCCACGCCACGGCCGCCTTGGGATCGCGCTCCGCCCATTCGTCGCCGACCTCCTCGATGACGCGCGCGCCATAGTCGGTGGTGGCGAATTGGGCGGCCCACGCGGCGGCGGCTCGCGGGTCTTCATTGACATACGCCCCGGCCACACGGTCGAGCGCCGCGCCTTTCAGCGGGCCTTCGGGCAACCCCTCCGCCCACCGCGTGGCGGGGACGGCGCCGTGTTTGCGCAATTCCTCGCCGGCGATGGCCTCCAAATACCCCATGGCGTTGCGATCGCCCTGGGTGGCGCGCTCGTAGGCGTAAGTCGTGGCCAGACCGATGTCATGATCGGCCATCCCGTTGATCAAATTCCAGCGGAACCCCTGCTTCTCATTGTTCTCCGGCAGCAGGTCCAGCCACGCCTTGGCTTGGGCGGGATCCTTGCTCGCCCAGCCGGAAAGGACTTCACCGAGGAAGCGGCGCTTGCGTCCCCCCTCCAGCGTCTCCGCGTGTTTCAAGGCGCCCGCGCTGTCCATCGCGCCCCAGGCGTATTGGAAAAGCCGCCACTGGTCCCCGCCCGCGCGGTTCTCGCGCATGGCCGTCATCACCGCTTCGACGTTCTCCGGCGTCATCGACTCCAGCAATTTCGCGAAGGCCAGACTACGCGTCAGCGGATTCGGGCTGTTGAAGGCCTGCTTCGCCAACTCCTGGAGCTGTGCAGGGGTTAGCGCCACCGCGGCGTCGGCGTCATGGTCGTCCGCATCGGTGGGGTCAGCGCCGATCTTGAGCGATGGCGGCAGCCCCGGCGCGTCGTCCCGCACGGCCACGGCTCGTTCCGCCGCGAGCGTCCGCAACCCCCGGTCGGCCAATCCATAACCGGCGGCGAAGGTCAGGAGCGCGCCCAGGCTCCAACTGAGATGAATGAGTGTCGTGCGTGGCATTGGCGGAAACAGAAGGAGGATGAATCATCATTGGGGATTGGCAAATGAGAACCCTCTCCGTTGCTTCGGGGAGCGGAGGAGGCCGCGTCAGGCAGAGCGAGGACGGTTTTACCTCCGCTCGCGCCCGCGTCTGCATTTCAGCCGCGATTGCAACGAGAAACCTGGCGGCGGATGGGGCGCCTTCGGGCGCATCTTGCCCTGGCTTCCTGATTCAATGATAGTAGGGCCAGCGGATGGCAGAAAATCCTCGTAACTCTTGTTCGAAATACCCTTTGTTTCCACTGACCAACATGGCGGCAAGTTCATCGGCGACATCTTTCATGAGGGGGATCAATCTGGAGTCGGCGCAGCAACTTTACATCCTCCTCGGTCAAGGCGTCCGCGGCGGGCACATGCGCGAGACATGAGGTTTGCAAAGACTGATATTGCGTGGGCGACAGGCTGCCAAATTCCTGAAAATCGCGAATCAAATGCGCTTGGTCGGCATACCCCATTTCCCACGCCAGCCCCGGCCAACCCACCGAACGGCCTTTCCTTAACCGGCCAAGAGTAGCTTGGAAACGCCGGACTCCACCGGGCTTGAAGGCGATGCCCAGCATCGAATATTGCTGGGCGGGATCCACCACGAGCGGACGGCGATGCACGCCTGTCAGCACCAAGCCGTGAAGCTCGCGGATATTCCGTGAATCCACATCCTGACAACGCACCCGGTCATCCGTGAGGTTCAACACGACCTCGATGGTGCCTGCCGGAAAGATGCGCT
>CAZQUC010000106.1:10122-11629 GCA_964596095.1 uncultured Enterobacteriaceae bacterium | reverse complement strand
GTCCGGTGAACACTTCGGCCTGCATGTCGATCTCGACGGAGATGTGGCGGTGGTGGGCGCGCTGGATCATCCGATCTCCGGCGCGGCCAGCGCGGGCGCGGCGTGGGCGCTGCGGCGCACCGGCACGACGTGGCGGGCGGAGCAAAAGCTGACCCGGCCGACCCCGGCGGCGCACGACCGCTTCGGCGTGGCCGTCGGTGTCTCCGGGAACCGCATCGCGGTGGGCGCGGATTACGATGACGAAAACGGGAGGACGGACTGCGGCAGTGTGACGGTCTTCGAATACGCCAACAACACCTGGACGCGGCGCTATTCCTTCAACGGGCTGTCGAACGGGAGCCTGCTGGGCCGCTCCGTGGCCATCGACGGTGATTACGTGGCGGCCGGGGCCGTGGGCGTCAACAGCGGAGCCGGGCAGGTGCGGGCGTATTGGCTCTACAAGCCCTACCCGGATTTATGGGAGTATTTAGACCTGACGATCAACCCGCCCGCCTCACAGGCGGGGGCGAATTTCGGGTTTTCCGTGGCCTTGTCCGGCGGGAAACTCATCGCGGGTTCGCCGGGATTCGACCCGTCCATCTCCGGCAACACCTACACCAACGGCGGGCGGGTGGATTTTTTCCGGGTGTATCAGTCCGGGCCGGAACTCTTCACGACGGCTGAGGGGCAATTCACGAGGAATGTGGCGAACGGCGGGTTTGGCTTCTCGGTGGCGATGGACGGGAATGTGGCGGTGGCGGGCGGGACGAGTCCACCCGGATGGTTCACGGGGTCGGGCAACAGCGCGGGGTGCCCCGCGTATGTCTTCACCCACAATGGCACGTCGTGGGGCACGGCCCAGCCGGTGTTGCTGAACTCGAATCTGCCCGCCGGGGTCCACTTCGGATCGTCGGTAGCGGTCTCGGGCAATGTCATCGCGGTGGGAGGCTTCAACAATGCGCAGAACGGCGGACGGGTGCGGGTTTACCAGAAACAAGGCACGCAATGGGTCCAGGCTCTCCCGGACATGAACGCGGCGGTGGACTGGGCGACCACCGACGCCTACGGCATCAGCACCGCGCTGAGCGGCAACACCCTGCTGGTGGGCGCCTATGGCGTGAACGCCGAAGCCGGTGCCGCCTACGTTTACCAGGTGAACGACCCCAGCACCCTGCCCCCGGTGCTGACCCTCGCGCCGCCCGCCCCCGGCAGCAGCACCCTGCAACTGACGTGGCCCGCCAACAGCAACCTGGTCCTCTGGCGAAGCCCCACCGGCCAGGCGGGTTCGTGGACAAAAGTCCCCGGCAGCGAAAACCAGACGAGCCACAGCCACGCCATTTCCTCCGCGCCCAGCATGTTCTTCCGATTGGGGCCGCCGTGAGGGCCAAAAAGAAGGGGGAGCGCATCGTTGTCCAAAGCCCCTTTGCCGCGTCATCGTCGCCGGGAGAGGCCGCCGCCATGCGGCAAGGAGGCAAGGAGCGGGTTGCTTGGGGCGCGCTCTCCCGCGGTGGGCGGGACGCCCCCGCCA
>CAZQUC010000106.1:0-10112 GCA_964596095.1 uncultured Enterobacteriaceae bacterium | reverse complement strand
GGGGAGCGCATCGTTGTCCAAAGCCTCCTTTGCCGCGCCATCGTTGCTTGGGGTGGCCGCCCCGCGATACGGCAAGGCGCGGGTTGCTTGGGATGCGCCTTCCCGCGGTGGGCGGGACCGCCCCCGCCACGAGCGTCACGACACCGTGGCCCGGCGGCGGGCCTTGCGTGGCGGCGGGTGTTTGCGGAAGGCGTAGCGCACGCGGACCGCCACGTAGCCGAGCGTCGCCAGCGCGGCGCCCATCACGACGCAGCCGACAAACAGCGCCCAGATCGTTTCCGCGGAGTTTTCCCAGAAATGCTCCATGAACTCCGTGTAGCGGAAGGAATAATCCTCCTCCAGCCCGATATCCACGCCGGTCAGCTTCAAGCCGAGGAAAAAGGCCGGCACGTAAGTGATGATGAAAGTCGGCGGCGAGGTGACCCAGCAATACAGCGCGGCGGTCGGGATATTCCAGCGCCGGACGCTGGCGATGGCCACGGAGACGAACATTTGTAAGGGGATGGGCAACATGCAGATGAACAACCCGCAGGCCGTGCCCGCCGCGACGCGCTTCTCGTCGGCATCCCACAACTCGCGGTCGAAAACATGCCGGGCGACCCAATCATGCAAGCGGCTCTGCCGACGGTAGCGGGGATGCCGCAACAGCCGGTAAATACGCAGGATTTTCCGCTTGAGCCAGAGCTTCATTGGTGAACGGGCGCCGCCAACCCGGCGGGGCCTAGGAGAGCGCGGACGGCCCGGCCGGTTGCGCCGTTATTTTCCCCCTCCGGTCTTTTTTCTCAACGCACAAGCGATAAATCCGCCGCATTGACGCTCCGGCCGCGCGGCGACGGCTATTGCGCCTCTTCCGCCGGCTCGGGCGTGAACTCGTCCTCGTCCTCCGCCTCCTGATCGGGCAGGCCGGGGTCGGCATCCGGGGTGGCGGTGGGATCGGGCAGGCCGAATTCCTCCCAGCGGAGAGGCTCGCCGCTGGCAGGCTGCTGCTGCCGGAAGGAGTGGAGGAGGCCGGCGCCGCCCGTGACCAGGGTCACGATCACGAAGATCACGACGAGGGTCATAATCGCCAGATAGACCAACGAGAAAATGCCGCTGATGAGAAAGAATTTGGAGAGTTCTCGCTGCGCGTTTTCCGCTGCCGCCACGTCGCCCGAGGCGTGGGCCCGTTCCAGCGCGCCGGCGGCTTTCAGCAGGAACACGCCCGCGACAATCAGCAGGATGCCAATGAGATAAATCGCCGTGAGCACGCCCCCGATGATCGTCATAATGGCGACAAATTTGAGCCACCCCTTGCGCTCGAACAAGGGACCGATTACCCGGCGGACGAGGGCATCCTGAGCCGAGGCCGCGGCGCCGTAGGACGGAGCGATCGTCGGCGCCGGACGGGGGGTCACTTCCAGGACGGGCGCGACCGGGATGGCCGGCGCGATGGGAGGGGTGGACGCGGGCGTCGGCGCGGGTTCGGAAGCAGGGACGGGGGAGGGCGCGGACTCCATCGGAGGCGGCGTTGGCGGCTCTTTCACCAGCGGCTGCGTGACGGCGGCGCTGCTGGAGAACAAGGCCGGAAGCGCCACCGCGGCCGGCGTCCACTGCGCGAGGCCATCGCGCCAGACCAAGGTATCGGGCGTGATTTGGCCCGATTTCACCAAGTTCACCAATTCGGCTTCGGAAGTCTGCGCCTGTTGCCCGCCCGGAGTGGCATAGAACCATTGTCTCATGATCGCATGTATCCGCACGGACGGAGAGGTCAACGGCAAGCTCGCCCTCGTGACGCCGATCCCCGGTCCCGGAGGGAGTGACCCATTTCACTCCTTGGCGGGCTGGGCGCTCTTTGCGCGAGGCTATTGAGAGTTCGCGCAAAGGGCGCCCAGCTCGCCAAGGTGAGAAATTACAAATCTTTTAGTTTCAGTCGGAAGAACCGCGCTTTCGGCACGGGCTCACCTGTGGTTGGCAGCGGAATTTCCACCACCAGCCGCGCCCACTCGCCGCCGGGGTCGGCCACCACCGGCGCGGCCGGAGAGGGCGTCCAGGTTTTGGCATCGGGGCTTTCCTCCACTTCGTAGAGGCCGCTGGCCGCCAAGGCGGACGGGACGCGGAAGCTGAGCGCGAGGCCGGTGGTAGCGCCGGTGCCCGTGCGTGCGCATTCCACCGAGCGGCTGGTTTCTCCCCATGCGGCGAAAGCGATGGCGCGGTCGGCGGCGGGATCGGGCGTGGAGAGCCGGCTCGTGGGCAGGAGTTCCTCCGCCTGGCTCGCACTCGACCAGCGCAGTTGCAGGTAGGCGTCGGAAAAGAAATCCTGGAACTCCACTTTGAGTTCGTGCGCGCGGTTGGCGGTCAGCGCCACGGGCTGGCTGTGGAGATTGAAATACGTCGCGGGGGCGGGGGCCCAGTGGTCGAGGATGAGGACGCCGTCGAGCCACACGCGCAGGCCGTCGTCGCAGTCGGCGTGGAAAATATAGGTCTCGGTGAAGCGCGGCCGCAGCGCGCCGGTCCAGCGCACGGAGAAATCATCGTGCGGCATCCCTTCCGCCGGCGCGACGCCATCCGGCCAGTAGAAGGACACTTGCGGATCGACGCGGGTGAGGACTTTTTCCCCGAACTGCTCGCCGCGGAAATATTCCCCGCGCAAGCCGGGTTCGCCGGAGGCCGCGACGGGCGTCACGGTCCAGGGGAAAGTGACGCTCGCGCTGAGGGTGCCATCGGACACGGTGGCGGTGACTTCGTAATCCCCGGCCTCGGCGGTGAGCGTTCCCGTGATCCGTCCGGTGGCCGCGTCTTGCGTCAGGCCCGTGGGCAAGCCGGTGGCGGAAAAGATGAGCGGGTCGTCGTTGGGATCGACAGCATGGAGTGCGAGCGAGACCTCGTCGCCGCGCGGGGAAAGTTGCGCGCCGGGGGAAGCCAGCACGGGCGGGCGCGGCTCATCACCATCGAGCACACCGTCCAGATTGCGATCCACGGCCAGCCGTCGCTCGGCGCCCTGCGCGACGAGGGTGAAGGTCACCGGCTCGCCCGCGGCCGCGATGGCGAGGAGATCGGCCAGCGAGCGTTGCTCGGCCGCGCGGTCGGATTGGAATTGCGTGCTCTGGAGCAAGTAATACCCGCGCTCGAACCCGGCACGCCGCGTCACCGCGATGAGCGCCGCGTGGGGGCTGGCGTTGGCGATGGCGACGAATTGGTCGAGCCGCGCCGTGTGCGCCGCGGTGGCGGGGCCGGCCACGGTGAGTTGTCGGCCCACGCCGGCGTGGGTGTCCTGGCGTTTGGTCGCGCCGGTCAAGGGACCGGTTGGGCCGTCCAGGGTCATGATCTCGGCGAGCATGTCCGGTTGTTTTTCCGTGACATTGACGCGCGCCACGCGCAGCACGCTGTCCGAGCCGTCGTGGAAAAATCCCGTGCCGGAGGTGGAGCCGGCGGTCGATTTCGGCCAGAAGCCGAGTTTCTTGTAAAGTCCGGTCAACGCGGGCGCGACGAACGCCTGGCCGAGTTCCTGATTGGAGGCGAGATTGCGCGTGCCGCCGCCGGTGTGGCAGCGCAGGCAGTTGTTGTCCCGCGAATTTGTCCCCAGGAGCGACTGCATCGTCGCGCTCGCCACCGTGGTGCCATCGGGCAGGGTCACACTGGAGGGGCGGGAGTCGTCGAGATTGCGATACGGATTCGGCGGCAGGTGGATGGTATTGAGAAACGCGCCGAGCTTCTGCATGTCGGTGGCGGAGGCGGCGGTCTCCCGGCCGTGCAGCGTGTGGAACGCCGCGGCGAACGAGGCCAGTCCCGCGCGGTCGCCACGCCAATGCAGGGTGGGATGCGCCATGATGTCCTGGAGGGTCTGCGTGGCCATCGGCCCTTTCATGGAGGAAACCGTCACCTTCTTGCCGTTGGCCGCGCCGGTCGAGTTGTTGGCATCGGCCACCTGCGCGTTCGGCCCGCGCGGATCGCCCAGGTCCCACGCCAGCCGGTCGGTTTTGCCATCCACGTGGCACGAGGCGCAGGAGAGATGGCCTAGTCCGGAGCCGAGATGCGTGTTGTAAAGAAACGGCCGGCCGGCCTTGATAACCGCCGGGGTGGGATCCTCGAAGGCCACGCGGGTCAACTCGCGCTTCGTCTCCAGGTCGAGGACGGAAATCGACCCCGCGAATTTGTTCATGACGTAGCCGCGGCCGGCGGCGTCATCCAGCACCACGCCGGTGGGGCCTTCGCCGACGACCACCTCCGCGAGGCGGCGGCCGTCGGGGGCGACTTCGACGACGTTGTTCGAACCCATGCCGGTGATGAAGGCGCTGCCGCCCGCCGCGCGCCACGCCACCCCGCGCGGATCGCCGAGGGAGCGCGCGCGCGCGTCGGCCGCCACCGTGGGCTGCGTGTAATTCAAATGCGGATTGAGATCGGTCACGGCCGCCGCGCCGTCCGGCGCGATCGTCGCGGCCAGCACGCGCAGGAAGGTGCCATTGAGGACCGGCTCGTAGCGAATGTGGTTCAGCGCGTCGGTGCCGACCGCCGTCACCTGGCCGGTGGCGGGATTCACCCCCAAGGCCATGACGATATTCATGAGGCGCGACCGATACGTCACCGCCCGCGTTGCCGTGTCGATGACGGCCACATCGTGATCCGCCAGCTTCCACCCTTCCCGGCGGCCGGAGAGCGAGGCCAGGCTGCCGGAGACAAAGACCGACCAGTCGCCGTTGTTGTCATCCATCCACCGGTCCTGCGCATCCTGGCGCACGATGAGGCTGACGCGCGGCGGCGTGCCCACGGCGGCGGCGATGGGTGGGTTGAAAGACTTGCCGACATTGGGCGGCGGATTCTGCCCCGCATACGGCCCCTCGGGGCGCGACACGACATTTTGGCCGTCGGTGGTGCGGCCGTTGAGCACCGTGGTGCCGTTGCCCGATTCAAAGAACGCCGCATAGACGGTCAAGCCGTCGGGGCTGACCGCCAGCGCGCGCGGCTCTTCGCCGTGCAGCGCCACCTTGACCGGCGCGGCCGTGAGATCACCGGGATCGAACACATTCAACGCATTGGCTTCCGCGCACGAAACGTAAGCACGCCGCGGGTTGCCGGCGAAGACGACATCCGCCGGCTCGTTGTCCGTCGGCAGGGTGGCCGTGACCGTCAGACGCTCGAGGCTGACCACGCTCACGCTGTCGGAGAGATGATTGACGACCCAGACCTCGGAATTGGAACGCGCCCGCACCGAGACCGGCTCCAGCCCGACGCGCACGCTCGCTTTCGCCACCGGCGTGCCGCCGCTCACGTCGAAAATCTCCAGCCGGTGCGCCGCCGTGTTGACCGCCAGCAGCGTTTGCTTGTCCGGCGTCAAATCGAGCGGATGGACGTGCGGCGTTTCGTAATTGACCACGCCTTCGGTGGGCCGCGTGTCGGCCTCCACCCGGCCCGGTCCGGCCAGCAGCAGCCCGAGCGCGCAGACCACGAAAGGAAATGGGAAACGGAAAGTCTTCATCACGGTGACGTGGGCCGCGCGGCTCAGCGGACGATTTCCCCCTGCCAGGTTTGGTAAAACACCCCGCGCCGTTCCTTGGTCGCCGCGAAGATGGCGAGCCCGTCGGCGTGGATTTCCTCCGGACGCGGCACCGCCGTCCGCACCAATTCCACCGCGTAACGCGGCTCGCCCCCGTGCTCGTAAAACACTTCCAGCGGCCGCGGCGTGAAACCGTGCCGTTTCCCCCACGCCGCCATCGCCTCACCGACCTGCGGGGTCGCGGCCAGCACCCGATGCACCGAAGGCATCGGGCGGCGGAGATCCGCCCCGTTTTTCTCCAACAATCCCAGCGACACCGCGATCAACCGCTCGCTTACGATCTCGGGCAAGACCGGCTCCGGAAACACATCCAGCGCGGCCTCCGCCGTGTCGGCTTCCTCCACGGGAACCACGGCTTCGGCGGAAGGGGCGGCTCGCTCCGGCATTACCGCCCCCGTCGGCCGGTGGGAGAGGAAGAACCATCCCGCCCCGCTGCCCAGCAGCAGGAGCCCGGTCGCCATGAAAATTTTTTGTTCGCCAGTCACGGGTTAAATTTTATTAAAACACGGAAACATTATGGAAAATTAACTCAGGTTTGACGCATGCCAAGATAATTTTTGTAATTTTTGCAAATATTCTCCAAAGTGAAGAGCCGTTTTGAGCATATTTTTGCAAAATACACATCGAAAATGATCGCATGAGTATCAAAATTGCGACCAACGGACGAAACCTTTAATGGAAAGCCGCCCGTTTCACGGCATTCGCCGGCCCTTTCCAGAGAAAAAGGCGCAGCCACGGCGCGGTCTCAACCGGTGCGGGCCGAAACCGCGAGGAGAGCACGCAATTCCTGCGGGCGATGCGCCAAATCACGGACGGTGTGAGCGTCGAGCACGGCGAAGAACGCCTGGCGCGCTTGAAAGAGCACCGTCTTGAGCTGGCAGCAGCGATGGATGGGGCAGGTATTGGTGGCGGCGTTGAAACACTCCGTGAGATCGGTGTTCTCCGTCGCGCGCACGATCTCGCCCAGCGTCAACTCCGGCGCGTGCGGCGCCAACCGCAAGCCGCCGTGGCGCCCCCGGCTGGCCACCAGCCAGCCGTGTTTGGTCAACGCTTTGGTCACCTTGGTCAGGTGGTGCAGGGAAATGTGATAGGCCGAAGCCATCTCCCGCGTGCTCGCCGGTTGATCGGGCCGGCTCATCAGGTAGATGAACACCCTTAGGGCGTAGTCGGTGTGGTAGGTCAGGTGCATGGCGGACGGGGTGCCGGCTTGACGAAAATGGGTATATCAAATACCTATTAAGTCAAGTCTCCGACCGCATTCCCGTCGGAATGGCTCTCCCCCTTGCCGCTTATGACACCCACCGCTTTCCGCTCCGACCTCCGGACCCGCGCCGACATCGAACGACTGGTCGATGCCTTTTACGAGCGCGTCCGCCATGACGATCTCATCGGCTTCATTTT
Source organism: uncultured Enterobacteriaceae bacterium (assembly GCA_964596095.1). Taxonomy (GTDB): domain Bacteria; phylum Verrucomicrobiota; class Verrucomicrobiia; order Verrucomicrobiales; family V1-33; genus CAJBME01. The sequence continues at coordinate 3,181 of CAZQUC010000106.1, read as the reverse complement.
CAACGATGTGGCCCGCACGGACTGGGCGGAGCATCTGCCGCGCATGTATGCGTTTTGGGAAACCGTCCTCTTCCGCTCCGGCGGCTATCGTGGCGATCCCTTGTCCGCGCACCGGCGGGTGGCGGCGCTGACACCGATGGAGCGGCCGCAATTCGAGCGCTGGCTCGCGTTGTTCCACGCCACGGTGGACGAATTGTTCGAAGGAGAAAATGCCGGACACATCAAGCGTTGCGCCGCCGACATGGCGGGCGTGATCCACCACCGCCTCAACCCCGCCGTTCCCCCGGTGACGTTTTCCTGAGCCATGACGTTCCTGCCCCCACGCCGCCTTTCCTGTCCCACCCGTCTGACTCGTCTGACCGGGCGCCTCGCCTTCGGCCTGCTCGCCGCCACGGCTTGGGCGCAAAGCGACGCGGAATACGAAAAGCCTCCCATCGCCTACTCGGAAACCCCTTCCCGGGACGCGGTGGCGGCGATGCTGGAGGCACAGCGGCGGGGAGAGATCACGTTTTCCGGCGATGACAAGGCGGTGCTCGGCCAGTTGCTCGCCGCGCTGGACATCCCGGTGGCGTCGCAACTGCTCGTCTTTTCCAAGACCAGCCTGCAAATCGATCTCATCCGCCCGGAAAACCCGCGCGCCTTGTATTTCAACGACCTCGTTTCCGTCGGCTGGGTGCCGGGCGGGGATTTCGAGTTGGCCGCGTTTTCGCCGGGCTTGGGCGCGGTTTTCTATCGCCTCGCGCCCGACGACCTGCGCGCCCGGCCGCCTCAGGATCAGCCGCTGGCCATGACGGCGCGCGACCAGGATTGCCTGCGCTGCCACGGCGGCCTCTTCACCAGCCGCGTGCCGGGCCTCTTCATCCGCTCGGTGCCCACCGGCCAGAATGGCAGCCCGCGGTTCCATCTCGGGTCACGCGTGGTCGATCACACCACGCCGTTGGAGCAACGCTGGGGCGGGTATTACGTCACCGGCCAACCCGGCGGCCTCGCCCACCTCGGCAATACCTTCACCGGTCCGGACGAAGCCCGCGCGGCCGTCGGCGCGAACCGGTTGCAGTTGGCGGAATTTTTCGATCCCGGCCGCTACCTGACCGGGACCAGCGACGTCGTCGCCCTCATGGTCATCGAGCACCAGACCACCGTGCTCACCGCGCTGACCAAGGCGGATTTCCAATGCCGGCAGCGTCTGGCCTACCAACAAGCCATCCAGCGCGACCTCGGCGAGCCGGTGACCGAAGCGCCCAACGACGTGACCCTCCGCGTGCTGGAAGCCTCTGTGCTCGACGTGCTCGACGCCTTGCTTTTCAAAGACGAGGCGCCGCTGCCGGAGGATGGCGTCACCGGCGGCGAAGCCTTCCGCGAAGCCTTCGCGCGCCGGTCCCGGCCGGTCCAAGGGCGCTCGCTGCGCGATTTCCAACTCCTCAACCGGCTTTTCAAATACCGCTGCTCTTATCTCATCGAAAGCGATGCCTTCGCGACGCTCCACCCGCCGTTGCGCCGCCGCGTGCTCCGCCGGCTCCACGATGTGATGACCGGCCGCGACGCGGACGATCGCTACGCCTATCTCCACGCCAGCGAACGCGACACCATCCACCGCCTGCTCACCGCGCGCTTGCCGGAATACGCCGCGCTGCTCCCCGGCCCGGCCTCGGAAAATTCCCAATAGCTCCGGCAGGGTCATGGCGAGCCATGGAGCGGCGCGTTTTCCGGTTTTTTGCTTGGCTCCTGCCGGTGGGACGTTTAGAAAACCCCTTCGCCGTTCTCCCCGGAACCCCAACACCCGCGCCTGATGCCCACCACCACCGTCTCACTCGCCGCGCCCTGGTGGCGTCATTTGGATAAATACCACTGGTTCGTTTTCATCATGGCCTCCCTAGCCTGGATGTTCGATTGCCTGGACCAGCAACTCTTCATCCTCGCGCGGAATTTCGCGATGGAAGACCTCCTGCCTCCCGGCAAGAACGCGCAGGATTACGGAACCTATGCCACGGCGATCTTCGTGGCGGGCTGGGCCACCGGCGGACTGATCTTCGGCGCGGTGGGGGACCGCATCGGCCGCGCGCGGACCCTGACCATCACGGTGCTGATGTATTCCCTCTTCACCGGATTGTCCGCGCTGTCCAAAGGATGGATCGACTTCGCCATCTACCGCTTCATCACCGGACTGGGCGTGGGCGGCGTCTTCGGCCTCGCGGTGGCGCTGACCGCCGACGCCCTGCCCGACCGCGCCCGCGCCGGCGCGCTCGGCACCTTGCAGGCCTTGTCCGCGGTCGGCAATATCACCGCGGGCCTCATCAGCATCTGGGTGGGCAAACTGGTCGCCGAGAAAGTGGCGCTGCCACTCATCGGCACCGTCACCCCCGGCTGGCAATGGAAGCTCATGTTCCTCGTCGGCGCGTTGCCCGCGTTGCTCTGCGTCTTCATCCAAATGCGCCTCAAGGAGCCGGAAAAATGGGTCAAGGCCCGCGAAGCCGGCCGCCTCAGCGGCGCGAAATTCGGCTCCTACACCTCCCTGTTCGGCGAAGCCCGCTGGCGCAAACCCGCGCTCCTCGGCATGGTGCTGTCGGTGGCCGGCGTCATCGGGTTGTGGGGGATCGGGTTCTTTTCCCCGGAGCTGGTCGGGCCGGTCATCGAGCAATCGCTGGTCGCCCAAAACCTGCCCGCCGAAGAGATTGCCGGCGAGAAGGCCCGCTGGATCGGCATCAACGGCATGGTGCAGAATGCCGGCGCCTTCATCGGCATGCTGTTGATGACCAAGCTGGCGCAATCCCTCGGGCGCAAACCCGCCTTTGCGATCGCCTTCGTGGCCGCCTTGCTCTCGACGATCGGGTTCTTCCAGTTCTTCGAGGGCAAGGGCGACATCTGGATGAGCGGAGTGATGGGCGCCTGCCAGCTCGCCTTGTTCGCGGGCTTCGCCATCTACCTGCCCGAGCTTTTCCCCACCCGCCTGCGCAGCACCGGCACCAGCTTCTGCTACAATGTCGGGCGGTTTGTTGCCGCCGTCGGCATTCTCCAATCCGCCGCCATCAAAAACTGGGCCGGCGCCGGCGCCGAGACCGCCGAGCAAAAAATCGACGCCTTCCGCAACGCCACCTCCTGGATGAGCGCCATCTTCCTCCTCGGCCTCGTGGCGCTCCTGTTCCTGCCGGAAACCAAAGACCGCCCGCTGCCGGAGGATTGA
>CAZQUC010000105.1:0-11714 GCA_964596095.1 uncultured Enterobacteriaceae bacterium | reverse complement strand
GCAAAGATATCATCAAGCTCGAAGGGTTGGTCGCCGGGGCGCTCTGAGCGCGAGGCCTCATGATCGGCGGCGGACTTCCATTGTCCGCCGCCCCCGGCTCATCCCTTCATCCGCTCCGCCTTCATGTCGCTGCCCGAATTGCGCCTGCCTCTGGATGGCACTTGGATTGACCTGCCGCCGTTCCGGCTGGCCGACGGGTCCGGCCCGGCCCTCCAGGCGACGCAGGCCCGCGTTGCCGCCGATGCGCGCGGGTTGCACACAGAATTCGTCTGCGAAGACCTCGACATCTGGGGAACCTTCCGCCACCGCGACGAGCCGATCTACGACGAGGAATGCGTCGAGGTGTTTCTGGCGCCGGAAGCCGACGATCCGGTGGATTATTACGAATTCGAGGTCAGCCCCTTCGGCGTGCTGCTTGATGCGCTCATTCATAATCCTTCCGAGGAAGTGAAAGACCGCCGCGCCGATTTCGCGTGGAACGCCGAGGGCGTGGAATGGTCCGCCGCCATCGAGGAAACCCGCGCGCGGTGGACCGCCCGGCTTTCCATCCCGTGGGCGGCGCTGGGTTTCCCCGGCGTGGAGGCATTGCCTTCGGTGTGGCGCGCCAATTTTTACCGCATCGAGCGGCCCCGCGATGGCACGCCACCCGAGTTTTCCGGCTGGTCGCCGACACTGACCGAGCCGGCCAACTTCCATGTGCCTGCGAGATTCGGCACGTTGCGCTTGGTTCGGGAGTCTCCCGCAGGGGAGCGAGTTATCCCGTCCTGAGTTGTGGTCTGAGGCAGGGTGCCGATGAAGGATTATCGTGATGGCAGAGCCATCCAAGCCACAGCAGCCGGGGGTTGAGCGCAGTGATACCCCCGGACCCGGATTCTCATAAAAATTTCCCGATTCCGAAGGGATCGCAGCCACCGTGCCTTTTCAAAGGGGCTTTTCCCCGGGCCGCTGGCTGCGATCCCTTCGGGATCGAGGAACATTTTGTGCCACGGCTCCGGGGGTGTCGCTGCGCTCAACCCCCGGCTGCTGTGGCTGCGATGGCTTCGCCATCAGAGGTCGCCTGAGTTTTTCGGGTGGTCGCCGACGCTCACCGAGCCGGCCAACTTCTATGTGCCTGCGAGATTCGGCACGTTGCGCTTGGTTCAGGAGTCTCCCGCAGGGGAGCGCGTTCTCCAGTCCTGAGCCGAAAGGTGGTTTCCGAGGGGAACGCTGACGCCGGATCATCGTGATGGCTTCGCCATCGGCGGTCGGACGACGACAGGTCAATAGACGAAATACAACAACCGGGCGCAGTTCTCGCAGGAGGTCAGGGCTTTTTCCGCTTTGGCGGCGGTGAAGGTCGCGGCCGTCACTTTCATGTGGCAGCCGCCGCACACACCGTTCTCCAGCGGGACGATGGCAGGCGCTTTTTTCTCGAACAGCCGGTCATAGCGCTGGAGCAACGCGCTTTCGATCCCCGCGACCAGAGCCGTGCGTTCCTTGTCCAGTTCCTCGACCCGTGTGGTGAGCGTGAGATGGCGTGTTTTCATTTGGGCCAGTTCTTCCTCCACCGCTTGGCGGGTGGCGGCGAGGGCGGTGGTGGCGGCGGCGGATTTTTGTTTCAAGTCCTCCGCTTTCTCCATCAGGGCCAACTGCTGGTCCTCCAGTCCGGACACTTCCGTTTCGTAGCGCGCGATCTCGTGCTCCAGCGCGCGGAATTCCTCGTTCTTACGGGTTTCGAATTGCTGGGTCTTCAATCTGCCGATGGTCGTTCGCCGCGTTTCGATGTCGAGATCGAAGCGTTTCATCGCCATTTCGTTTTCCGTGACGGCGCTCTTCACTGCCGCCAGGGATTTCTCTCCGGTGGCGAAGCGCGTTTTGGCCTGGGCCGCCTCTTCGGGCAGCCGTTGCAATTCCTGGCGGAGCCGCCGCCGCGCTTCGTCCCGTTCCTGGACGACAAGGAGTTTCTTCACTTCGGGAAGCATCACCCCACTCGACACGCATTGCGCGGCGGCGCAAGCCTCAAGCACAGGAAGAAATGCCTTCGGGGTGGACGAGCGTCCCCTCTTTTGGAGTGCGGAGGCTTGCCTCCGCTTTTCGGCTCACCGGCTTGCCGGTGAGGAGAGCGGGAGAGCGCCGGGAATGAGGAGAGCGCACTGGGGAGTCCCGCCGCGAGGGGCAAGCCCCTCCTCCCCCAGAGCGGGGGCAAGCCCCCGCACTCCAAAGGCTCCGCCTCGACGCCTTGACGAGAAAACACTCTACGGCGTCGCCGCCACTTCCTCGTGCGAGCTGACGGCGGCGCGTTCCTGGGCCGCGTCGATGGCGAACATGCGGTTGACGGCGTTGAGATACGCGCGGGCGCTGGCTTCGACGACATCGGTGCTGGCGCCTTTGCCGCTGATGACCTGGCCGTGGCCGAAATCCGCTTTCAGGCTCACTTCGCCGAGGGCGTCCTTGCCCTTGGTGGTGGCGGTGACGTGATACTCGTCCAAATGCCCGCGCTTGTTGAGCAGGCGGTCGATGGTCTTCATGGCGGCATCGACGGCGCCGTTGCCGGGCGCGGAGTCTTCGAGTGTCTCCTCGCCGCGGCGGAGGCGGATGGTCGCGGTCGGCACCATGTTGTTGCCGGTGGTGACGTGGATGTAATCCAGCTCGTAATTTTCCCGCGTGCCGCTGGTGAGCGAGTCATCGACCAAGGCGGCGAGGTCGTCGTCATAGACGAATTTCTTGCGGTCGCCGATGTCTTTGAAGCGCTTGAAGAGGCCTTCGATCTCCTCGGGGGTGAGCCGGTAGCCGAGCTGCTCGAGCCGTTGCGCCATGGCGTTGCGACCGCTGTGTTTGGTGAGCGGCAATTCCGTGCCGCCCCAGCCGACCTCCTCCGGATCCATGATCTCGTAGGTCTCGCGCTTTTTGAGGATGCCGTCCTGGTGGATGCCGGAGCCGTGCGCGAAGGCGTTTTCGCCCACGATGGCCTTGTTGCGTTGCACGAGGAAGGAGGACGCGCGGCTGACGAGACGCGAGCTTTTCACGATTTCGCGCGTGGCCACGCCGGTGGTGAGGCCGAAGTAATCCTGCCGTGTGGCGAGCGTCATCACGATCTCCTCCAGCGCCGCATTGCCCGCGCGCTCGCCGATGCCATTGACGGTGCATTCGATCTGGCGTGCCCCGGCCTTGGCGGCGGCGACGGAATTGGCGACCGCGAGGCCGAGGTCGTTGTGACAATGCACGGAGATGACGGCGCGGTGGATGTTGGGCACGTGCGTCTTGAGATAGCGCATGAGGTCCGCGTATTGCTCGGGCATCGCGAACCCGGTGGTGTCGGGAATGTTGACCGTGGTCGCGCCTTCCGCGATGACGGCCTCGACGATGCGGGCGAGGAATTCCGGTTCGGTGCGCGAAGCGTCTTCGGGGCTGAATTCGACATCATCGACCAAGGCCTTGGCGCGTCGCACGCTCTCCACGGCGAGGCGGACGATTTCATCCTCGGCTTTGCGCAGTTTGAACTCGCGGTGGATTTTGCTGGTGGCGAGAAAGAGGTGGATGCGCCCGCGGTCGCCGGCCGGTTGCACGGCGGCGCCGGCGGCGTCGATGTCCTTGGGCACGCAGCGGGCGAGGCCGCAGATGATGGGCGTGGTGAGTTCGCGCGCGATGGTTTGCACCGCCTCGAAATCGCCATCGCTGATGACGGGAAAGCCGGCCTCGATGACATCGACCTTCAGGCGTTCGAGCTGGCGGGCGACCTCGAGTTTTTCCCGGAGGTTCATCGACGCGCCGGGGCATTGCTCGCCATCGCGCAAGGTGGTGTCGAAGATGAGGACACGCGGCCCTTCGTTGATGGTTTCCGCCCGGCGGGCGGCGGATGAGATGGAATCTGACATAATAAAAATGAGTGAAAAGAAATGAAGAGTGTGAAGTGATTCACAGTCCGGACCTGAAGAAAATTTTCCGAAAAACGAAATCCGGAAACGCGCGGGGTGGCCTGGAAAATACCCCGCGTCATGGCGGAGTGAAAAGTCAATATCAGCGGGTGGCCAACCCTAGCAGCAGGGTGGCGCGATCAAGCAGGTTGTAAGGCAACCGGTTCCGCATGGCCTCGCCCATAGCCGCAACGCGCGGGTTTGTCGAATGGAATTTCATCCCGCCGGTGAGATCGCTTTTCGCATGGCCATCGGTTGTTGTCGGGGGATCCGTTGTCGGCGGGATCGGAAGGCCGGCTAATTTCCCGTGTCCTTCCGGGACGCCGAGGTCATACGGAGCTTGCGCCCCAGCAGCCAAGGCAGGCGCCAGAGCGCGCCGAAAAACAGGCGGATGTGCATCCAGGTCAGCACGAGATTGGTGCGGAGATAGTGGAAGTGGGAGACCCCGCCGTCTTCCGGCGAGAAATACCGGCACTCGGCGGGCGGGCAGACCGGCGGGCAACCGGCCCACACCAGGCGCACGGCGGCTTCGGGGTCGAAATCGAAGTGCCGCATGAAAGGGTGGCGGTCCATGATCCGCACCAGCGGCGCGAGGGGATAGACGCGGAAGCCGAAGAGTGAATCCTCGATGCCGAGCCAGAGGGTTTCCAGGTTGGCCCAGAAATTGGAGACACACCGGCCGTGCAGGCGCTCGCTGGGCACGCTGGCATCGAAGACCGGGCGGCCGAGCACCACGGCTTCGGGCCGCGCCTGGCTGATCGCCATGAATTCGGCAATCCGCTCCGGCGGGTGCTGGCCGTCGGCATCCATCGTCAGCGCGTGGGTGAAGCCGCGGCGCCGCGCTTCACGCAGGCCGTGCAGGACCGCCGCGCCCTTGCCGGAATTTTTCGCGAGCACAAACACCTCCAGCCCGTTGTCGCGTGCCGCTTCGGCCTGGAGCAGGGCCGTCGTGCCGTCGGTGCTCCCGTCCACCACCACCCAGACCGGCGTCCACCGCGCCCGCGCTTCGCGCACCGTCGTCAACACGCGGGGACCGGTGTTGAAGCTGGGAATCAGGACGAGGTGGGTGGCGGACGGGGTCACTTGGCGTTACTCATCGCGCCGTCCGCGCCCGTCGCAAGCGCCGCTTGCGGAGACGTGACGGGGTTATTCAATTTCCTTGACGCGGCCGCCATCGCCTTTTCGGGAATTGTCCTTCCGCGGCGCTCAACCCCCGGCTGCTGGGGCTGGCATGGCTTCGCCATGGCTCCAACTCATGCGTGTTACTCGGGAGCTTTCAGTTTTCAGCATTCAGTTTTCAGCCCGAGGAGCCGAGCGCGGCCAAATCATCCTTCCTCCCCGCCCTACTCTGCCAGTTTCTTGCCCAGCAGCTCACTGACCAGTTTGGGATTGGCCTTGCCGCCGCTGGCTTTCATGACTTGGCCGACGAGGACGTTGATGACTTTGCCTTCGCCGGCGCGGATGCGGGTGACGAGGTCGGGGTTGGCGATGAGGACTTGCTCGACGAAGCCTTCGAGCGCGGAGGTGTCGCTGACCTGTTCGAAGCCGCGCGCCTTGACGATGGCGGCGGGATCGCCGCCGGTGGTCGCCATTTCGGCGAAGACTTCCTTGGCTTGCGCGCCGCTGATTTGGCCCGCCTCGACGAGGGCGACGAGGGCGCGGAGCGCGGCGGCGGAGACGGGGTTGTCGGCGAAGGGCGTCTGCGTCTCGTTGAGCCGGCCGAGGAGTTCGTTGATGATCCAGTTGGCGATGGTTTTCGGCTTGGCGACACCGTGCGCGGCTTCTTCGAAATACGCGGCGAGCGCGGGTTCGGCGGTGAGGACTTCGGCGTCGTAGGGCGTGAGGCCGGCGTCGGTGATGAAGCGCGCGCGCTTGGCGTGGGGAAGTTCGGGCAGGGCGGCGCGGGCCTGGGCCACCCAAGCGGCGGTTTCGACCGGGAGCAGGTCGGGGTCGGGGAAATAGCGGTAATCGTGCGCGTCTTCCTTGCCGCGCATGTCGGAGCTTTCGCCGCGCTCGTCGTCCCAGCGGCGGGTTTCCTGGCGCTGGGCCTGGCCACGGTCGAGTTCGCCGCACTGGCGGTCGATCTCGTAGTCGATGGCCCGGCGCACGGCGGCCACGGAGTTGAGGTTTTTCAACTCGATCTTCGCGCCGAGCGGATCGCTCTCATGCCGGCGGACGGAGACATTCACGTCGCACCGCATCTGGCCTTTTTCCATGTCGGCATCGGACACGCCGGCATAGACGAGGATCTGCCGCAGGCTGGCGAGCAGGGCGGCGGCTTCCTCGGCGGAGGCGATCGCGGGGTCGGTGACGATCTCCATCAGCGGCGTGCCGGCGCGGTTGAAATCCAGCCCGCTCGACTGCCCGAAGTGCGTGCTCTTGCCGGCGTCTTCTTCCAGATGAATGCGCGTGAGCGGGATGGTTTTGGCGATGCCGTCGGCGGTGTCGCCCGTGCCGATGGCCCCGCCGCGCGAGGTGGCGAAGTAACGTGAATACAACGGAACGCCGCCGCCCACCACCAGCGGGAGATCATACTGGCTGATCTGGTAGTTCTTGGGCATGTCGGCGTAGAAGTAATTTTTGCGGTCCCATTTGCAGACCGGCGGCGTGGTGGCGCCGAGCACTTGGCCGGTGAGGACGGTCATGGCGATGGCGTGCTCGTTGAGCACGGGCAGCGCACCGGGCAAGCCGAGGCAGGTGGGGCAGGTGTGGGTGTTCGGCTCCTCGCCATAGCGGGTGGCGCAGGCGCAGAACATCTTGCTCCGCGTCTTGAGGTGGACGTGGATTTCCAGGCCGATGGTCGGGATGTAGTCGGAAACGGGCATGAGTGGCGGTCGGTCGGCGGCGGTCAAAAACCGGCCGGCTACGAGAGAGAGAAATGAGGCGAAGGAAAGCGCGATTCGGCGGAAGCGGATCCGGCAGGGCAGGGGGATTGTGACAAATCCGTCACAATTGAGAGCTTTGTCATCGGAGGAGGCGTGTCGAAATCGTGGCAAAAAATTTCTTTGATCTGACAAATTTTCACTTTGGCCCCCTCGGGGAGCCGCGCCAGTTTCGGCCGACCGGTGCCGCCGGTCTTTCCATCAACCACGACACGACCCTCGCATGATTTCACTTCAGAAGCTCTTCGGCAAGGACGACACGTTTTTCAATCTGCTCGAGGCCTCGGCCATCGAGGGGCAGAATAGCATCCAGGCGCTCAACGCCATTCTTTCCCGCACCGACGTGGTGACCAGCCTGGAGAAATTCGCCAAGCCGCGCGAGGCCGACAAGCGCATCACCGAGCAGATCAACGAAGCCCTGGTGAAAAGCTTCGTGACGCAACTGGAGCGCGAGGATATCGAAGTGCTGAGCGCGGCGCTCTACCGCATCCCCAAGGTGGTGGAAAAATTCGCCGAACACTATCAGTTGAGCGGCTCGCGGGTGCGGGACGTGGATTTCTCCCAGCACACCAAGCTGCTGGATGCGGCCACCACGCAGGTGGTGACGCTGGTGAAGATGCTGCGCACCCTCGGCAGCGGACGCATCGCGCAAGCGAAGGAGGCCAACGCCAAGCTCCAGCAGATCGAGGGCGACGCCGACAAGCTGATGCTCGAATGCCTGCGCGAACTCTACAGCGGCCGGGTCGAGGTCACCAAGGTGCTCATCCTGCGCGATCTTTACGAGCTGCTGGAAAAGGTCATCGACCGCTGTCGCGACGCCGGCAATGTCGTCATGCACATCGTCCTCAAAAACGCCTGACCCCGCCGCCCATGTTTTCATTGCAACGTCTGCTCGGACGACCGGAGGAGTTTTTCGGACTGCTGGACCATAGCGCGACCTGCGGGGCGCGGGCGGTGTCGGAGCTGCGCAAAATCGTCGCCACGCCCGACGCGGCGCCCGAGCTCGAAGGGCTGGCCGCCGCCCGCCGCGAGGGCAAGGAGGTCTTTCAGAAATTGGAGGAGATGCTGGGCCGGGTCTTCATCACCCCCCTGGAGCGGGAGGATCTGGAGGAGATCGCGCAGCGGCTCTACGGCCTGCCGAAGGTGACGGAGAAATTCGCCGAGCGCTTCGAGATCGTCTGGGAGCAGGTGCGCGATGTGGAATTCACCACCGGCGCGAAGCTCTTCGGCGACGCGGTGGAGATCGTCCGTGAGATGGTGGCCTCGCTCCGGCAGACGGGGGACCTGGCGCGCATCAAATCGCTCGATGCGCGGCTGAGCCAGATCGAGGCCGACGCCTCCCACATCCTGCTGGAGTCGTCGCGGCGGCTGTATCTGCCCGGCGTGCCGCCGCTCAAGACCATTATCGCCAAAGAGTTGTTCGATATTCTCACCAACGGTATCGAGCACTGCCGGGCGCTGGGGCGCGCGCTGGCGCTGGTCGTCCTGCGCAATTCATGACCCACCTTCACCACTTTGCCTGAACGCCTCGACACACCATGACCGTTGTTCTTCTCGTCATTTTCATCGCGCTGGTATTTGAATACATCAATGGATTCCACGACACCGCCAACTCCATCGCGACGGTGGTCGGCACCAAGGTGCTGACGCCGCGGCAGGCGATCATCCTCGCCTCGGTGATGAACCTGTTCGGCGCTTTCTCCGGGCTGGCGGTGGCGAAGACGGTTTCCACCGGGCTGGTCAATTCGGATTTCGTCAGCCAGGGCACGCTGGTCTGCGCCTTGTCGGCCGGCATCATCTGGAATCTTCTCACCTGGTGGTTCGCGCTGCCGTCCAGCTCCACCCATGCCTTGGTCGGCGGCCTCATCGGCTCGGTGCTGGCGGTCGGCTTCGTGCTGCACCAGGAGGGGAAGCTGTTGGATAAAAGCGGGCAGACGCTGGCCTCGCCGTGGGAAACCATCATCTGGTCCGAAACCAAGGACAAGGCGTCGAAGAAACTGATCGAGGCCGATCCTGCAGCCGTCGCCGCCCTCGGCGAGCAGCGGGAAGTGAACGGCACGCACGCCGTGACGGTCAACGGCGAGGAGATCGTGCTCGTGGCGTTCGAGGGGCGCGTGCAGCAGGTTTCCAGTGATGTGAAAAAAGACGGCGAGCGCGCGGGGATCGTCCCGAAAGTCGTCCTGCCGATGGTGTTTTCGCCGATGATCGGCTTTGTCGGCGGGTTTCTGGTCATGGGCGTGCTCTACGTCACCCTGCGCCCGCTGCGGCCGGTCACCATCAACCGCAGCTTTGGCAAATTGCAGATCCTCAGCGCGGGCTACATGGGGTTCAGCCACGGGATGAACGACGCCACCAAGACCATGGGCATCATCACTCTCGCGCTGGTCGCCGCCACCAGCGAGGGGTTGCTGGAGGCGATCCCCTTCCTCCAGGTCGGCACCTCGCCGGACCCGGAGCATCTGACGCCGTTCGCGCATTTCGTGAGCTGGCTGCCGAATGCGCTGCAATTCGGCTACATGCCCACGCCGATCGATCTCAAAAGCCCCGGCGTGCCCAACTGGGTCATCGCCACCTGCGCGTTGACCATGGCGGCCGGCACGGCGGCGGGCGGATGGAAGATCATCAAAACGATGGGCCACCGCATGGTGAAACTCCAGCCCATCCACGGCTTCGCGGCGGAAGCCACCGCGGCCAGCCTGCTCTACGCCACCGGCACGCTGGGCATGCCCGTCTCCACTACCCACGCCATCACCACGTCGATCATGGGCGTCGGCTGCGCCAAGCGTTTCAGCGCGCTCAAGCTGCGCGTGGTCGAGCGCATCCTCTGGGCCTGGGTGCTCACCATCCCCGCCACCGGCACGCTCGCCTTCACGATGGTTTACTTCTTCATCAAGACCGGCGTGATCGGGGTGTGAGGTGTGGAGTGCGGAGGCTCGCCTCCGCTTTTCGGCCCACCGGCTTGCCGGTGGGGAGGCGTTGGAGACGGAGTGGGAGGAAGGAAGTGGTGGGAGTTTGGGAACGCCGAACTCCCGCCGCGAGGGGCAAGCCCCTCACCATCTCAGAGCGGAGGCAAGCCGTCCGCACTCCAAAGCGCGAAGCGCTTTCTTATTCGGGCGTCCTTTTCGTGGCGGCGGTGAGAGGGACGCCCATCGGCGTCGGGTGAAGGAACCGATCTTTGGATCGCTGATGATGGACAACAAATGCCTTTTCCGATGCCGGCTTTTTGCAACGCTGCCGCACGTGAAGGCCCCAACGGGGCCTTGGCTTTCAGCCCAGGGTTGGCGCGACGAAGGAGCGCCTACCCTGGGTTGAGGATCCCCCACCCGTTCCAACCGCAACGCGGTTGCAGCCCGACCGAGGGATCCGGTGATCAGATCGATCTCGTTGTAGTGGGGCTGAAACCCCGTTGGGGTTTGGAAAGGCGGGGATGTGGTCCCAGGGTAGGCGCTCCTTCGTCGCGCCAACCCTAGGCTGAGTGCCGCAATCCCTTCGGGATTGAAGCAGCACCCCCGGTTAACCTGACGCCTTTGGGCGGGACGCCCCCGCTACGACGACGCGGCTCAGAGATTCTTCAAAAAGCTCTTCAACATCCAGAGCGTTTTCTGGTGGGTCTGGATGCGCTTGATGGCGATGTCCTGGGTTTCCAGATCTTTCGCCTGCTCGGAGGCCTCGCGGAGCGCGCGCAGGTGGGTCACGGTCAACTCATTGGCGTCGATCAGGTGGGCCACGAAGTCCTTCGCGGGCATGGCTTCTACGTCCAGTTCGTCGATCTTGCTCAATTTGGCGAGCGTCTTCAAGCCGCCCGGCGCCAGCACGTCGAGCGCGCGCAGGCGCTCGGCCAGTTCATCGACGGCGATGAAGAGTTCCTCGTATTGCGTTTGAAAGGCCGTGTGCAGTTGGAAGAAGTGGGGGCCTTCCACGTTCCAGTGGGCCAGATGCGTCTGCGCGAGGAGCGCATACGTGTCGGCGAGCGACACTTTCAACTGTTCGGCGACAGCGTTGGTGGAGGGGGCGGAAACGGTTTTGGTCGTGCTCATGATGAAGTCCTTATTTAGAATGATTCTAATTTGTGGCATAAAACGCCCCGGCTGGCAATGGGATTTTTCAGATTGTTTTGGGCGTTCTTCTTTTCATCGGTCTAGCAACGAAACGACGAGGCCAAACTGCTGGCAGGGAGCGGGAAACACGTTATTTTTAATCATGAGCACGACGTCCGAATCCCTTTCGCCCAAACGGATGTCGGCGACGGAGGAGGAATCCGAAGCCAAAACCGCGGGCATCCGTTCCGGTTGGTGGAAAGTTCATGTCGCGGTGGGGATTCTGGCCGTGTTGTATGTATGGAGCGTCGAGCACCTGCGGCCAACCTACATCAACAGGCGCACGACGACCGCCACCGTGGACGCCACCAATATTTTCAAGGCACTCATGATGTATTCCTCCGATCACGAGGGGAAATTTCCCGAAGGGCTCCATTCCTCCAATGAAGCGTTCCGCAAACTTTTTTCAGAGGGTTATATTGAGACCGAAAGGACATTTCATGTTCCGGATTCAGCATGGCATCAAACGGCGATGGGCGGAGGCCCGGATAATGACTTCGGATCGCCTCCTGATTTTCTCAAATGTCTGGAGGCGGGAGAAAACCACTGGGCGTATCTGAGCGGACTTCAAGCAACCGATCCTTTGCGTTTACCGATCGTCATGGACGGTTTTGTCGCAGGGGAGCCCGGAGCCTACACGAATGACCCCTCCGCCAAAGGCGGCATCTGGAAAGGACAAATGGCGGTGGTGGTCTATCTCGACGGTTCGGCGAGGCAAGAGAAACTCGACCGCCGCACGTTTCGTGTTCGACGGCCGCAGCCGGATGGCTCCGGTGCCATCGATCCACTCGCCAAAGAAAACCTGCCGTCGGGAACGACGTTGCTGAATCCGGAGTGACGAC